>CAJXRJ010000043.1 GCA_913058555.1 uncultured bacterium | reverse complement strand
ATCTACACACTGCATATCGTCGGCAGCGTCAGATGTGTATAAGAGACAGGCGTGGCGCCGGAAGGGCACTTGGCTCCTCGACCTCGGCCGCTCGCAGGAGGCCCGCAGCGCGTTCGAGGAGGCGGGCACGAGACTCGCCGGAGCCCCCGACGCGTCGATTGGACTCGCGCGGACGGCTCTGCTGGACGACGACATCGATGGCGCTCTCCGCCACGCCCGGACCGCCTTCCGGCTCGCAGAAGATGACCCCTACGTAAGGCTGATCCTCGGGGAAGCCCTTCGTCGCGCCGGCCAGGACGACGAGGCCGCCCCCCACCTCCAAGCTGGTCAAGGCTCAAGCCCGTCCTACCGCGACCCCTGGAGCGAATCGATCCAACGGCGCAGGAATCGGGACGCAAATCTCATGGCCAAGGCCAAGGAGCACGAATCGAAGCGCGAGTTTGCGGCCGCGCTCGCTGCCTATGACGAGGTCCTGAGCCGGCGCCCCGACGATACCAACGCGCTCCTACGTCGAGGCACCGTCCTGTTGGCCCTTGGGCGCCACGAGGACTCTGCGCGTCACTTCGAGAAGGCCACGCTCCGGTTCCCCGGGAACTACGAGCTTTTGGTGGGACAGGTCTCGGCGATCCGCCGTGCAGGGGCCCGGGAAGAGGCCCTCTCGAGGGCGGATGCGATCATCGCGCGCTGGCCCGAACGCCCCACGGCGTTCCTCATTCGCGGCGAGATCCTGAATGACCTCGGGCGCGTGGGTGAAGCGCGGCGTTCCTACAAGAAGGCCGCGGAGAACGCCCCGAAAGACCTCCGGCCCCAGATGTTCGAAGCGCGCATGCTGCTCCGCCGTGAGCGGGCGAAAGAAGCCGCTGCGATCTTGACGTCGGCCATCACGCGCACGGACGTGGTGCCCTCGCTGCTCTTCTTCCAGACCACTCTCCAGGCCCAGTTCATGGCGGGCGTCAGTCAGAGCGAAATCGATCGAACTTACCAGCGCGCCGTGGAGGTCCACGGCGACAAGGCCAAGGCGGCGCTCACCAAGTCGGGAGATCGCTAAGAATGAACCGATCTCAGTTCACGCGGGCCCTCGCCCTCATCGCCCCATTGGCCGCCTGCGGAGGAGACACGCCGCCAGGCGGCGGAGCCGCCGCGGACGGGACGAGCTTGAAGGCACCGTGGTTCGAAGAAGTCGGCGCGGAGTGCGGCATCGACTTCGTACACGAATCGGGGGCGGCTGGCGAGTTCCTCATGCCCGAGATCATGACCACCGGCGCGGCGCTCTTCGACGCCGACGGCGATGGCGACCTCGATGCCTACCTGGTGCAAGGTGGCGCCGTGCGCAGCGCCCCCAGCGAACGGCCCGGCAACCGGCTATTCCTTGGCCGCGGGGACGGGACGTTTGAGGACGCCACCGACGGAAGCGGCGCCGACGACCGCGGCTACGGGATGGGCGTATCGTCAGGGGATTACGACGGGGATGGCGACGTCGATCTCTACATCTCCAACCTCGAGCGCAACACGCTCCTGAACAACGACGGGAAGGGGCATTTCACGGACGTGACGGAAGCGAGCGGTACAGGCTCCACGGCCTGGAGCGCAAGCTCAGCGTTCGTGGATTACGACGCCGACGGCGACCTCGACCTCTTTGTGACCAACTACATCGAGTGGTCGCCCGACGGGGAAAAAGTGTGCGCCTCGCCGCGCAACACCCGCACCTACTGCAGCCCGAAGTCCTATGGGCGCCCCGCCAAGGACCAGATCTTCCAGAACCAAGGGGACGGCACCTTCCTCGACGTCTCGAAGTCCGCGGGTCTGGACGCGGCCTTCGGGAACGGCCTCGGGGTTGTGTGCGCGGACTTCGACCTCGATGGGATGCCTGAGATCTTTGTCGCGAACGACGGCACGCCGAACCAGTTCTGGGACCCCTCCCCCACCGGGCGCTGGGCCGACACCGCCCTGGGCGCAGGCTGCGCGGTGGATACTCAGGGCCGCGCGAAGGCCGGCATGGGCGTCGCCGCCGCGGACGTGGATGCAGACGGCGACGAGGACCTCCTCGTGGTCAACCTGACCGGCGAGGACGACTCGTTCTACCGCAATGACAAGGGCCAGTTCGTGGATCGAACCCCCGCCATGGGCCTCGCCGTCGTGTCGCGGCGCCGCACGCGATTCGGTGTGGCCCTGCGCGACCTCAATCTCGATGGGCTCTTTGATCTCTACCACGCCAACGGCCGCGTGACCGAGCCCGCTCGGACCATGGCTGGCGACCCGTTCGCAGAGGAGAACGTGCTCATGCGTGGACTACCGAACGGCCGCTTCGAAGAAGTCACGCCCCGCGCGGGCCTGGCCACCCCCGTCTCGGCCACCTCCCGCGCGGCGGCCTTCGGCGACATCGACGGCGACGGCGACGAGGACATCCTCATCCATAACCGCGATGGCCGCGCCCATCTGATGCGCAACCTGAGCGCCGACCGCGGAGCCCGATCCACTGCGATCGACATCCGCCACGACAGCGGGTCCCCCGCTATCGGCGCCTGGGTCCTGATCACGATCGGGGATCGCACCGTGCGCCGGGAAGTCCGAACGACCGACAGCTACTGCGCCGCCTCGTCCCCGGTTCTGCACGTTGGCCTGGGTGACGCGAAACAAGTCGACCGGATCGAGGTGTTCTACCGTGGAGAATCCGCCATGGTCGTGGAGGGAGTCTCCCCGGGCCTCCAGCAGTTCAAGTTCAAGCGCTAGGATTCCGCGCTTTGCAGTGCCGCCCGGTACGTGCCCACATACGCGTCCACCGACGCACCGATGGGCTGCGCGTAGCCTCCCCCGAGCGTCAACGCGACGGGTAGACCCGCGCTTCGAAACCGGCCGATCGCCCGCCGGTCGCGCTCAAAGACGCCGGCCGCAGAGAGCCCGAGCCGCCCCAGGTGATCGTCCGCGAGCACGTCGACGCCCCCCTGGTAGAGCACGATGTCCGGCCGGGCCCTTTCCATCGATTCATCCAGCGCACGATCGAGCTGCGCCAGGTACTCGTCGTCCCCGGTCCCATCGGGCAGCGCCACATCGAGGTCGCTGGTCATCTTGCGGGACGGGAAGTTCCTCTCCCCGTGGATCGAGCACGTGAAGACCCGCTCGTCGTCCTGGAAGATCGACGCGGTGCCGTCGCCCTGGTGCACGTCCACGTCGAAGACCAGCACCCGCGCCACGGCGCCGCGGTCCAGGAGCCGGCGCGCGGCGACGGCCAGGTCGTTGAATACGCAGTAGCCCGAGCCAAAGTCCCGGTACGCGTGATGGGTCCCGCCCGCCAGGCTCCCTGAAATCCCGTCCTCCAGGGCCGCCTCCACGGCCCCAAGCGTGCTGCCGACGCTGCCCAGCGACCGCATCACCATCGCCTCCGACCAAGGGAATCCGATGCGCTGGATGACCTTCCGATCGAGCTCTCCGCTCAGGAAGCCCTGGACGTAGCCGGCGTCATGGACCGCGTGAATGTCCTCGAGTGGAGCCGCCTCGGCCGGGATCAAATCCGCCTCCCCCACGAGCCCCTCAGCGAGAAGGCGCTCGCGCAGGAGCCCGTACTTGTGCATCGGGAATCGATGCTTCGGGGGCAGCACCACCTCGAAGTGATCGCAAAAGTAGACACGCATAACGTCGGAGGGCAGGCGGCGGCCCCGCGGGGCCTGCGGACGGGGCACTCCCGGCAGCTTATGGAATGGGTCCCTGCAATGTGGAAGGGTCCACCTCCGCGCCACGAACCTGGGCCACTCCCAACTCCGGGGGCCCCGTTGACGAAGTGAGCGAGACCTTGGGCCGCCACCTGGGTTCCGGTTGTCGAAGGGCGAATCGGCCGCGCCCCGCCGCACGACATTCCACTCAGACAACAGACTCCAAGATGATTCGACACAGCATTCTCGCCCTCGGCCTCGCCATCGGCCTCTCCTCCTCCGCCCTTGCCCAGAAGAGCAAGGACGACGGCCCCCAGAAGAAGCGTGCCCTACCCGAACGCATGCAGCAGTTCGACAAGGACGGCGATGGGCGACTGGACGGGGCCGAGCGCAAGGCCGCCGGCGAGGCCCGCAAAGCACAACGTGATGGTGCGAAGCGCGGCGACGCCAAGAAGGACCGGAAGCCCCAGGACGCGGAGGGCCGTAAGGACACGGCAAAGAAGGGACAGGGCAAGCGCGGAGAAGTCCGCGGCGAGAAGGGCCCGCGGGAGCGCGCGGGACAAAAGCGCGGCGAGCAAGGCCGCCGACCCCAGAATGGCAAAGGCCGCCGACCGAGCGCACGGCGCGGCGCAGACACCCGTCGCCGCGGTGACGCCCGCGGCCAGCAGAAGGGCCAACGCCGCGGCGAGACCCAGCGCCGTGGCGAGGCCCAGCGCGGTGACGGGCCCCGCGGACGCCGCCAAGGTCCCCAGGCTCGTCGCCAGGATTCCCGCGCCCGCCGCGAAGGTCCCCGCAGCCGCCGTCAGGACAACAGCCGCCGCGGTCGCCGCGGGCGGGACGCCCGTGGTCGCAACGGCCAGCGTCGCCGCTGATCCCCGCACCAACCCGTGTGATCACAGACCGAAATGGCGCGGGCCCCAGCATCTTGGATGCCGGGGCCCGCGCCGTTTCCCTTTGGAGTCACGCTGGCGAGCGAACCCGCCTCCCACTGACCTAGCGCCGCCGGAGCTGGATCTTCGCCCGCAGCCCGAGCACTTCATCCACGCGCCCGGCAACATTCTGTCCCTGCCGCTGCTCGAGCGGAGCCGCGGCAAAGGACTCAAACACGAGCCCAAACTGTGCCAGCGAAAGCTCCCCGAGCGCGGGCGGCAGCGCTGGCCCGTCCTTGGGCGCAGCGGGATGGCCGAAGGCAGTGGACTCCATGGTCTGGTGCTCCTCGTTCCACACGTACTCGCCCGCGCCGGGGCAAACGAGGCGCGCGCCCCATCGCTGCTCGTGGAATCCAACGGGATCTTCTGCGCCGAGGGCCCGCCACTCGTTGAGGATGGCCAGGTTGCCCCACGACCGCGAACGAAGCTGATCCTTCACCGCCAAGTCGAGCCACTCGATATCGGCAAGCTTCGTCGCTTCGCCGCGCACATGCAGCGCCACGCCGCGGTCGCTCCAATCCACCGTCGGCAGGTCTTCCCTGGCCGCCAGGCCCGCTCGATCGATGGCGCGCTCGATGACTTTGTCCGAGAAGCTAAGGATGAGTCCCTGGGGCAACAGCGCGTAGTAGAGCGACGGCGCCTCATCGAAACCCATGTCCTGGGCCAAGGAAACGCTCACGTACTGACGTCCTCCGTGGCCGTGGGTCCCGTAGTTCATCATGCCGGGAATGGCCTCCTCGACGAGGGCCCGAACCGCGGTCAGGAACCCAGCGGCTCCGAATTGGCTGTCCACTGAAATCCGCATGCCGACGGGGAAGCCAGCGAGCATCTCCTCGAGAAACGAGTCCATCGAGTCCGCGTCGCGGATCTCGTCGAAGTACTCGGGGTCGTCATCGAGCCAGATCGCCACGTGGTTGCCCACCCAATCGATGGCGTTGTTCTCCCCGAGCACGCTATCCGGAAGCATGCGCGAGAACTGTTGGAACGTCCGTCCCTCGCGGTCGATCGCGCAGGCCCAGTAAATCAGCGCTTCGGGGTGGGGCGCGGGCGCCTCCGTGCCGAGGTTCTCATCCCCGGCGATATCGATGAACTCGCGATAGTCCGTTCGGACGGTCAGAGGGACGAGGGTCAGGTCCACGTCGAGCCCTTCATCATTCGCACCGATTCGAATGGCGATCGGATCAAACGCGCCGCCCCACGAAGCCTCGAAGCTGCGGCGCCAGCGCTCGTAGCCCAGGACCTCCGACTCGGAGACCATCTTGATTTCCAGCTCGGAGATCGGCGTCAGGAACGCGCGCGTTCCGTAGACCGTATCCCGGGCCATGCCCCCGGACAGGTCGAGACGCCCAGCGCCATGCACCCCGAGTTCACCGGGGGCATCCCCGATGACGCCGACGTTCATCTGATTGCCGATCATGAAAGCATCTGCATCGGCAAGGAAGGCTGCGGCCTTCGTCCGGCGCGCCGTCGCGATGCGCCAATGGGGACTCGCCCAGCGCCGGATGGCGGCGTCGCTCACCACCACGAACGCGTCCTCGCTGGCGTCGCCCAATGGATAACGCTGACGGAACCACTGGTACTCCTCCGTGGCGGCGAGACGCGGGCCCGTGCCGTCATTCGCCTCCAGGACCCGGCGCAGCTGCTCCCTGGAGTTGGCCACCACCACCATCTGATCGGTCGCCGCCACGAAGCTCGAAAGCGCGCGGTCCTTGGATTGGGCGTAGAAGAGCTTCCACCCCGCGACCTTCTCGTCCACGACCTCGACGCCGCTGGCCTTTGCGGCCGCCGCGACGCGCGGGCGGAGGAAGGCCCCGATGGCGTCAGGGTTGCCGCGCAGGAGGAGCGCAAGATCGGTCCCCGTTCGCATGTAAGGATCCGATCCCGTCATCGCGGCCTCCCGAATCACCTGCCCCCCAAGCGCGCGCGTCAGGCCGTCGAGCTTCAGGCAAAGCTGCGCCTCGTAACGATCCCGCACAAGGGACTGCTCCGCGCGGCCATCGAAGAGGTGCACGAACGGTTTGGCGCTGTCCGAAAGCTGGTCTGCCACCTCCACCATCGCGTCGAAGGACGGAAAAAACACCGCGTGCTGGTCCTCGGGGATCGCGCGGGCCAGGAAGTCCATGGCGGGCTTCTCCTCGTGCAACAGTCCGTCCCAGCGCATGCCGGGCACCCGAATGCCGTCGATCCCGCTGATGTCGCGGAGTGCATCGCCGTCCCCCCGAGCGTCGATCGCGTCTTCAAGGCGAAGGTTCTCCGCGAGGGCCTTTCCGCCGGTGAACATCGCGAAGGTGTCGTCCCGAGAAAAGCGCCGCAGGAAGCCCCACCGGCTCTCCCCTGTCCCATCCGATCCATGGGCCTTGGCGCGCCTGCGGAACCACGGCGCACCGGGGGATCCGGTACCCGCCAGGCCATCGTAGTGACCGGCCATCGCGCGCCGGAACGCGTCACCATCCATGCGGATATCGTCCCGATGGACCGTGAACGGAAAGGCCTCCATACGGTGGCCGTCGTCGTCGGAGACAAAGAACGTGCCCGCTAGATTGCCGGCGGGGACCTCGTCGATGCCAAGGGCCACCGGAGCGCTCAAGAGCTCTCCGAAGTTGATGCCGCTGTTCATCGGCGGGAAGCCGACCGCGGAGTCCACCCCTTCGATCGCGATCCGCGGCAAAAGCGACGTCCCCGTCAGGGTGCTCAGCCAGATGACCCTTTCGAGCTTCGGGCCAGGCTCATGGAATTCAATGTCGCTGACCGTGACCACGCCCTGGACGGGGGCCAAGGTGGGAGCTGCGGCGTGGGCACCGGCGGCGGTGAGAGCGAGGCCAAAGGCCAGGCCCAGCGCATGCGGAAGGGAAGGGAGCTTCATGTACATCATGGGAACATCCCTTTCGGCAGACGGAGGATTCGCTTCGCTCAAATTCAGTGGTCGGTCCGATCAGCCCCCTGAATCAACCCGCGTCAGGTCATCGAATTCGCGCCCCAAAGGCCTCTGAGAGGATTCGCTGGGCGTTGGAGAATGCGATCCGCTCGCAGGTGGCGCCGTCCAGGCCCCGGCCCCGGAGCGCCTCCATGAGTACCTGATACCCACTGGCATCCTCCAACCCCGCGGGGCGCCGATCAATGCCATCGAAATCGGATCCGATCGCGACGTGCTCCGGGCCGCAGACCTCGAGCGCGTGCATGACGTGGCGCACCACATGCTCCAAGGGGAACGGCGCCAGCGCGGTCTGGATGGCGTCCCCCTGCAGGAGGAGCGACTCCGTCGGGTCCCCGCCCTTCACGGCGCGGTACTCGTCGGTGTCCCGGTAGGCCCGCTCCGCGGCGCGCTCATCTTCGTCGAGGAACGCCGTCGCAAACGGAATGCCAATGACGCCGCCCTTCTCCTTGAGCGCCCGCAGCTGATCGTCCGTGACGTTTCGTGGGTGATCGGCGAGGGCGCTGCACCCGGAGTGGCTGACGATCGGTGGCGACGCGGCGCACTCGAGGGCGTCGTAAAACGTGCGCTCCCCCGCATGGGAGAGATCCACGAGCATGCCAAGCTCCCCCATGCGCTTCACGACGTCGCGCCCGAGGCCCGAAAGCCCCTCAGGCACGCCGGCCCCCGCGCCATCGCGGCACGAGCGCGCCCAGGACAAGTGATTGTTCCACGTCAGCGTCATGACCCGCACCCCGCGACCCGCGTAGTGCTCGAGCTGGCCCAGGTCGTCCTCGATCGCATGCCCACCCTCGATGGCGAGGACGCATCCGATCAGCCCGGCCGGCAGCGCGTCAAAGCCCGCCGGATCGTCCACGCGTCGGAGCTTGCCTGGGTGCGCCGCAAAAAGGTCATCCGCCGCATCCAAGAGCGCATTGGTCCGCCGCTTCGACGCCCCCACCTCGTCCGCATAGGTCCCATCGACCCACGCCGTCAAGCAGATGCCCCGCACGCCACCCCGGGCCGCTTTCGCCAGGTCGAAGTGCCCATGGGTCTCGCCGCCCAGGTCATGTCCAAGATCAAGGGCGCGCTGCAGCGCGTCGCAATGGGCATCAAAGATAGGAATCATGCCGCGCAAGATGGCGCCCCGGCCCCCATTGCGCAATGGGATCCTGGGCTCTGGCTTTCGTGGCAGCCCCGATGAAGGCCGCAAGTCCCTTGGCGTGCCGCTCGACCACACGAGCTCTTGGACGCCGACATCCCCTGTCCTTCGGGTAGGCGAAGGCTCATGAACGATCGGCCGCCTTGGTGGCGGCGGATTGGGTGTCGTTCACCCTTGCGAGCGGATGCGACCTTCCTTGCGGGCGGCGCCAGGGAACTCGCGGCGCTTCCCAGGACTCAGCACTACCGAGGGATGATGTCCGCCATGCGCACGAGGCGCGCGCCCGTGGGCGTCGGCATCAACGTATCGCAGAAGTTTTGCCCGTCGTAGCGATAGCGGATCTGAACGCCCGCAAGGCTGCCGTCAAGGAGCCCGTCGAACGCGGCGTCAAGGGCGATCGTCGGGGGCGGCTGTCCCGGCAGGCCGCCGCGGGTTCGCGGGACCACCGATTCGATCTGGGTGAACTCTGAAAGGTCCCGCTGCAACGACGCCAGGTCTGCGCTGTTCATGTCGCCCTCGAGGAGCTCGGGCAGGTCCGAGCCGTCGCGCAGTTCCCCGATGGGGTCATTCATTGATGCGTCAGATTCCATGGTTCGTTGGGCCCCAGTTCATGGGGAGCGTCTTGGGTGGAGCAGGCATGACGAGCACGGCGTTCTGGGGGGCGGGGCAAACCTCTTGGCAGATGCCGCACCCGGTGCACACCATCGGATCGACGCGCGGGATGCCGCGCTCGCGGATGATCGCACCTGGCTCAGGGCAGCGTTCGGCACAGACCGAACAAGAGAGGCTGCGGTAGGCGAGGCACTGGCGCCCTTGGATGATGGCCACCTGTGGCGGCGGCTCTGGAGCGTCCCCTGGCACCTTGGGATCCATACGATCCGGCCCAGGGGTCTCTTCCGGCGCGCTGGGCGCGCGTCGGAAGAGACCACGAAGGGCTTCGCGGCGGGTGACTCGTGACTGACTCATTGACCGGCAGGGAGCGGCGTGGCCGGAATAGGCGCCTGGTCGAGGGTCGCCGACGGCGCGTGGCACTGGGTGCAGCTCGCCCGCCAAGGGTGGGACGAGCTGAGGCCCGCCTCGGACTCCCCTCCGTGGCACGAGATGCAGGCTTGGCGCATCCATGTGGAATGGGGAATCGTCGGGGGAGCGCCTTGCCACGCACGGGACCCTTCGCCCGGCTCGGCCTGGCCTTCGAAGCCGCTCTCCGCGAGCAGGCCCCGGATTTGGGTCGCCGTCATCCCGCCCACCGGCGGTGCCCCGCGTTCCTCAACGTGGCACTGGGTGCAGCTCGCCAGGAGGCCATGACTCATGGCGGGGGCCACCACGTCGCCGACCTTCATGCCGTTGGAATGGCACACGACGCACGCCGAGGTTCCCAGTTGGTCGATGGCGTGGGGCACAACCGGAGGGGCGCCGGCATAGGCCCGGCGCATACTGCGACCCACAAGGGCCGCCCCCCGTTCCCCTGGCGTCGGCGCTGCGCTTCCGTAGCGCGCCATGAGTTCGTTAGGCGTGACACCGCCGAGGGCCGCGGGCTCCACCGAGGCCGCCCTGGCCGCGTTCTTGCCCATCGAGCTCGGGACGATCTCCGTGTAGCGCTGCGCCTCCGCCGTGCCGTTGGCAACCCCCGAGCTCGCCTCGGCGCCGCGGGAAGCGTCGTCTGGACGGGAAGCCGGAAGCTCCACGCCCGTAGCGATCAGAAACCCCGCCACGCCCAGGCCGAGGGCCAGCGCCGCAAGCAGCCCGCCCATGCGGCCTCCGGGGCTCGACGCAGAATCTAGCTCCTGGATCATTGGGTGCCCCCTTTCGGATCCGCAAGGCGCTCCACACGCACCGCGGACTTCTTGTAGTCGGGCTGCTTCGAGTACGGGTCGATCGCATCGAGGGTCAGCTCGTTGATGGGCTGGGCCTCGTCGAAGAATGGCACGAAGACGTGCCCGCGCCTGGGCTCCGCTCGGCCGCCGAGCCACACGGGTAGCTTCATCGACCCGCGCTTCGTGACGACGCGGACCATCTCGCCGTTGCTGATGCCTCGATCCGCCGCGTCCTTGCGGTTCATCTCCAGGTAGGTCCCGGGCATGGCCCGCGCCAGCTCCGGAACCCGGCGGGTCATGGTGCCCGTGTGCCAATGCTCCAGAACACGGCCGGTGGACATCATCAGGGGGAACTCGTCCTCGCATGTCTCCTGGGACGGCTCCCAGGGACGGAACCAGATCTGAGCCCGGTCATCGCCCGAGGTGGAGTGGTAGAACGCGAAGCGCGCGCCCTCCCCCACGAAGGGATCGTCTTCTTCAACGAAGCGCCATCGCGTCTCGCGGTACTCCCCGGGAGAGGTCTCCACGACGGGCCATCGCATGCCGCGCTTCTCCACCAGCAGGTCGTAGGGCGCCACGTTCTTGTGCTTGAGCACCGTGAACGGGCGGTACTCTTCGAAGAAGTTGCGGTCGAAGTGATTGGCTTTCCAAACGTCCCACTTCCAGATCTCGATTTCCTGGCCGTTCTCGTCGAGCTGCTGGAAGAGCCAGTTGCCGTCCTTATCGCGCAGGCCCGCATGGCCGAGCTCGAAGAGACGCCGCGACACGGCGATCAGCTGCCATGCATCGTCCCGCGCTTGGCCCGGGGGATCGACCATGCGGAACCACTGCTGCGTGCGGCGCTCGCTGTTGCCGACCACGCCGTCCTTCTCGACCCACATCGCCGCTGGAAGCACCAGGTCCGCGAGCTCCGTCGTGGCAGTCGGATAGACCTCCGAGACGATCAGGAACTTGTCCGACTGGGCTTTGACGCCATTGATCAACTTTTTGGTGTTCGGAAGCGACTGGCCGGGGTTCGTGACCTGCACCCAAACCGCACTGATGTCGCCCCCTTCGGAGGTTGGCTTCGAGAACTGCTCGAACATCTTGACCGTGTGATACCCGGGCTTGGACGCGATGCGCCCGGCAGGTACGTTCCAGCGCGCTTCGCAATCGGCGCGATGCCCGTCGTTCGCGACCAGGCGGCCGCCGGGGAGCGCGTGGGCCAAGGTCCCGACCTCCCGCACGGTGCCGCACGCTGACGGCTGGCCCGTCAGTGACTGTGGGCCGTCGCCGGGCCTGCCCCAGTGCCCCGAAATCAGGTGCACGTTGTGGATCATGTTGTTCATCGCGGTTCCCGCCGTGTGCTGATTCACGCCCATGCACCAGAGGGAGGTGATCCGCAGGGTCGGATCGGCGAAGAGCGCGGCGAGCTCACGGAGCTGCTCCACCGGCACTTCCGACATCTCTGAACAACGTTCCGGCGTGTAGTAGTCGATCAACTCCTCGAAGTCTTTTCGATCGATCGCCGTCCCTTTCAGGCCGCCCGCACCGCGCTCCGCGAGTCGAGCGGTGAACTCGTCGTGGACCAATGGATGCGAAAGCCCTTCGGCGTTGTGGGACGCGCGGAATGAGCAGTGCTTGCTGACGAACTCTTCGTTGACTTTGCCCTCTTTCACGAGGATGTGAAGGATGGCGTTGGCAATAGCGAGATCGCCGTTCGCCTGCATGGACAGGTGCATGTCCGCGTGCTCAGTCGTGCGCGTGCGGCGTGTTCCGATGTCGATGATCTTCACCTTCTCGCCGCGCGCGACCCGGTCGATCACGCGGCTCCAGAGCACGGGGTGCATCTCCGCGGGGTTGTTGCCCCAGAGGATCAGCACGTCGCAGTTCTCGAGGTCATCGAAGCACGAGGCCGGCTCGTCCACGCCGTAGGTGGAAATGAAACCCGTCACCGCGGACGCCATGCAGAGGCGCGCGTTCGCGTCGATGTGGTTGTTGGAGAGACCGGCCTTCATCAGCTTCTGGCCGATGTAGCCCTCGGGGATCGTGGACTGGCCGGACAGGTACAGGCCAAAGCCCTGGCCCGCATCCATGACCTTCCTTGCCGCAATGTCGACGGCCTCCTCCCAGCTGATCTTCTCAAGCTTGCCGTTCTTGCGGAGCATCGGCTCCGTCAGGCGATCGGCGCCGTAGAGGATCGAGCCAACGTGGTAGCCCTTCACGCAAAGAAGGCCCTTGTTCACGTCCGCTTCGCGGTCGCCGGCGATGGCGACGACCTTGTTGCCTTTCACCCCCACCATGACGTGGCAGCCGGTGCCGCAGAATCGGCACGGGGCCTTGTTCCATTCGACGCCGTCAATCTCGGGCGCCTCGGGACGGGGCGGGGCGTCCGTTTGTTGGGCGCTGGCGCTCGCAGCGAGGCTGCCGGCGAGGCCCGTCGCCGCGGTGAGCGCAGCGAAGCGAACCACCTCGCGTCGGTCCATCTCTGGAAGCGCGGGGAAAGCGTTCAGGGGTTTGGAATCGATGGTCATAGGGAACTCTCCGGTGGTGGGAATCAGGCGTTTCGAGAGTCGTCGTGAATGAGGGCGACCGCGACGTCGAGGACCTCGGGGCGGGCGCGAAGCCAGCCCCAGACCTCCTTGTCGTGCTGGGCGTCGCGGGTGTCGGCCACAAGAGGAACCCGCCGCTCAACCGGCTCGGCGATCATCAGGTCGGGGTGCCGCTCGAGCGCGTCCAGGAGGGGCGAGAGGGGCTGATCCGGATGCAGGAGAAGAACGAGTCCGCTAACTGGCATGGCTGGGGCGTGGGTTGGTCCGTGGGGGAAACGACAGGTGCGTGACGCGACGCCAAGAGCTGCTTGGCGGGGGTCTGGCCGTTTCCTGACCAGGTTCCTATCGGTAGACGCCGATACGATATCGAGATAAAAGGACTTACACCTCTCTTTCTCTAGTTATCCTCTTTTCCGCCAAGCGACACGACCCCGTCCCTCGCCCCCAGAGCCCATGAATCCCCGACCCAAAAGAGTGATGCGAGCCGTCGGAATCGGCGCCATTGCGGTCTTGATGGCCTTCGCATTGAGGTCGGCGGCCCTCTCCGGCCCCGAGCAAGAGCAAGCCAGCCCAGTGACGGCTTCGGATGACCTCCCCGCCAAGGTCGGCCGTGTGATCATCAGGCGGCCCAAGAGCCGCCCCGCCATCACGATCGGAACCGACCCGAAGACCGGAGAACCGGTCACGGCCAACTGCTCGACCTGCCATTCGAACCGGGTCTCCGACCGCACCACCAACAGCGCCGACCAGCTCGACGAGTTCCACCAGGGCATGGCCATGGCCCACGGCGGGAGCACCTGCGTGACCTGCCACGACGCCGCGGCGGACTCCCTGCGCCTCGCCGACGGGCGCCTGCTCCCCTACGAGGACTCCATGCAGCTCTGCGGCCAATGCCACGGCCCCCAGCTCCGGGACTGGCGCCACGGCGCCCACGGGGGCATGGCTGGCTACTGGGACCTGACCAAAGGCGACCGCATTCGCAACCACTGCACGGTTTGCCACGACCCCCACGCGCCGGCCATCGAGCAGGTCATGCCCGCCCCGCCGCCCAACGATCGATTCCTCAACAGCTCCGCCGGAAACCAAGACCATGACTGATCAAGAATCATCGGGCGGCCTCGATCGGCGCACCGCCATGAAAGCCGCCGGCGCCACCCTCGGGATGGCCGCATTCGCGAAGGCCGTGGCCCCCATCGTGGAATGGACAACGACCGGCGGCTCCGTCGACGAGTTCCTACAAAAGCACTACCGCGAGCTGACCCCGGATCAGCTTGAAGTCGTCCTGCGGCGCATCGAGGCGGAAACCCTCGAGGACTACGGCGCGAAGGTCACGGTCGAGGACGTCCCCCCCCTCGAGAACACAAAGTTCGGCTACGCCCTGAACCTCTCCGTGTGCATTGGCTGCCGCCAATGCGCCGAAGCCTGCCACGAAGAGAACAACCACGACCGCGCGAGCCACAACTCGTACATCCGCGTGCTCGAGATGGACAAGGGCTCCATGGACATGGAGACGGGCAGGGTCGACTACGACCACGCCGTTCCCCAGTCGGACAAGTTCTACATGCCGATCCAGTGCCAGCAGTGCGACAACGCCCCGTGCGTCACCGTCTGCCCCATCGAAGCCACGTGGAAGGAGCCCGACGGCATCGTCACGGTCGACTACAACTGGTGCATCGGGTGCCGCTACTGCGAGGCCGCTTGCCCCTATCACGCCCGCCGCTTCAACTGGTCCAAGCCGGAGATCCCCGCAGCGGAGATCAACCCCGACCAGTCCTACCTCAGCAACCGCATCCGCCCCCAGGGCGTGATGGAGAAGTGCACGTTCTGCTTGCATAGGACCCGCAAGGGCAAGATGCCCGCGTGCCTCGAAGCGTGCCCCACCGGCGCCCGCGTGTTCGGCAACCTGCTCGACCCCGACTCGGAGATCCGCTGGGTCCTCGAGAACAAGCGCGTCTTCGTCCTCAAGGAAGAGCTCGGGACACGGCCGCAGTTCTATTACTTCTTCGACGAGTGATCCGGGAGCAATCCATGACACAGACACTGCCCACCGATCAAGATCCTGGCGCGGCCGCAAGCCATCATCACGGCCAGCGATTCGGCTATGGCCGCTTCCTCCTGCGCATGATGAGAATGGCCACGGACGGCTCACCGCTGTTCTACGCCTGGATGATCGCGCTCACGGCCATTTGGCTCGTGGGCGTCCACACCTGGGGCCTCCAGGTGCGCGACGGCATGGCAATGACCCACATGAGCGACCACGTCTCGTGGGGCCTATACATCGCCAACTTCACGTTCATGGTCGGCGTCGCGGCCGGAGCGGTGATGATGGTCATCCCCGCTTACCTCTACCACGACCGCGAGATGCACGATCTCGTGATCATTGGTGAGATCGTCGCGATCGCGGCCATCTTCATGTGCCTGGGCTTCGTCACCGTCGACCTGGGCCGCCCCGACCGGTTCTGGCACATGATGCCGTTCTTCGGGAAGTTCAACTGGCCGGGCTCGATGCTGACGTGGGACGTGCTCGTGCTCAACGGGTACCTCCTGATCAATCTGCACGTCGTCGGGTACTTGCTCTACAAGCGGTTCCTCGGGGAGAAGCCCAGCCAGAAGTGGTACGTGCCCTTTGTGTACCTATCGATCATCTGGGCGGTGTCCATCCACACCGTGACCGCGTTCCTCTACTGCGGCCTCGGCGGACGCCCCTTCTGGAACACGGCCTTGCTCGCCCCGCGCTTCCTTGCGTCGGCGTTTGTGTCAGGGCCTGCGTTCATCATCGTGCTACTCCTTATCGCACGCCGCTTTGCGGGGGTCACCTTCGGCAATGGCCCGATCAAGACCCTCAGCTCGATCATGCGCGTCACGATCTTGATCAGCCTGGTCATGGTGGCCTCCGAAGTGTTCACGCACTTCTACGCCGGCGGTAGCCACTCGGCCTCCTCGCGCTATCTGTTCTTCGGGCTACACGGCAAGACCGCACTCGTCCCTTGGACGTGGACTTCGATCGGCACCACGATCGTGGCGGCGATCTTGCTCTTCAGGCCCAAGGTTCACGAGCATGCTCCGACCCTCGTCATCGCCTGCGTCTTGGCCTTTATCGGCCTTTGGATCGAGAAAGGCATGGGACTGATCGTTCCGGCCTTCATCCCCTCGACCCTGCATGAGGTCGTCGAGTACGTGCCGAGCGAAGCCGAGTGGCGCATCACCGCCAGCATCTGGGCCTTCGGCCTCATGATCCTGACCCTGGGTCTCAAGGTTGCGCTGCCGATCTTCTCGGGGCGCGAAACGATTCAGTCGCGGTAAGGCCGCATTCGCTCACTCCCCACTGCCCAGCGTCTGGAGCTTTTCTCTCCAGCCACTTTCCGCGCCGGTCGCGGCTTTTGAAAGCTACGAAACAAGCCTCCCCCCCCATGGCAAATCAACTCCTCCCCCACTTGGGCGCCACGCTGCTCGCGGCATCCCTGCCGTCGACCGTCTTCGCCCAGGACGCTGCGCCTCCGGCCGCGCCCCCCACGCTCGACGCCCCTGAACCTCTCAGCGCCGAGGAGGCCGAGACGTCGCCCTCGACCCTGATGGATGCCCTCACCCAGGGCAAGACGTCCCTCGACTTCCGGTACCGCTTCGAAGGCGCCGACCAGAGCTTCATTGCCGAGCGCGGCTGGGCCTCGACGCTGCGCACCGCCCTCGGGTACGAAACGGCGAAATACCAGAGCATGAGCGGCTTCGTCGAGTTCGAGTCGATCGACAACGTCTTCGGCGATTCCTACAACGACACGGTCAACGGCAAAACGGCGCGCTCGATCGTGGCCGACCCTGACTCCACGGAGGTCAACCAGGCGTTCCTGCGTGTGGACGCCGCCAAAGACCTCGAGCTCCGCCTCGGACGCCAGGAGATCTCCCTCGGCAACGATCGCTTCGTGGGCGCCGTGCCGTGGCGCCAGAACCACCAGAGCTTCGACGGCGCCCGCGGCCTCTACAAGGTGAACGATCAGATGCGCCTCGACTACTCCTTCGCCATGCAGGTGAACCGCATCTTTGGCGATGAGAGCGCCAAAGGCGACGAGCAGCTCTTGGCTCACTTCCTGGACTTTCGCTACGACGTCGACCAGCGCACCAAGCTTGCCGCCTACGGGATGATGGTGGATTTTGACCAGAGCGCTGCCCTCAGCGCCCAGACCCTCGGCTTGCGGGGTTCGACGAATCAGAAAGCTGGCAAGATGTTCGGCGAGGACGTCAACCTCGGCTTCACGGCCGAGTTCGCGACGCAGAAGGACGCCGCGGACAACCCCATCGAGATCGACCAGGACTACCTCTTTCTGGAGGCATCCGCTGCGGTCGCCCGCTGGAAGCTGACCCTTGCCACCGAAACCCTCGGCGGCAGCGGCGACCCCGGCGACAAGTTCTCGACCCCCTTTGCGACCCTGCACAAGTTCAACGGCTTCGCCGACGTGTTCCTGAACACCCCGGACGGCGGCCTGGAGGACAACTACATCCAGCTCGCCACGAACTTCGACATGCCTGCCTTGGCCGCGCCGCTCACCGTCGCAGCGACCTACCACGACTTCAACTCGGACGCAGGCAGCAACAGCTACGGCAACGAGCTCGACCTCAACGTGATCGCACCGCTCTCCAAGCGCATGAAGCTTGGGCTGCGCTACGCGGACTTCAACGGCAAGAACGGCCTTGGGGATACCAACCGCTTCATGGCCTGGCTGAACTTCCGGGTCCTATAGCCCAGCGAAGAACCACCTGCGCGCCGCCCCGGGCCCTGCCCGGATTCGACGAGCCATGCTAGCTTGGGGCCATGCCCTCGAAGCTCGCATGGCTCGCGCCATTTCTCGCTCTCTTCGCGGCTCTGTTCTGGGCCTCGCCCGCGCCCGCCCAGGGGCAAGACCGCTTCACCGTTCAGTTCGTGGATGATCTGGGAATTTCGATCCCTGACCTTCCCGTGGAGTACGCGTTCGTACGCGAGCAAGCTCTGCTCAATCGGGGGCGTACCATGTCCGCCCCGCGGCGGGTCACCGATGGCAGGGGGAGGGTGGACTTTCAACCGCGGGACGATTGGCGCGGGTCCATCCGATTTTCGTTCCTCCGAGGCCACCACGTCGGACATCTGCAGCCCTCCGTCAACGTCGCTTGGAATGGCGCGGCGGGCAGGGCCACGGTCAGGCTCCAACGCCCAGGGACCCTTGTGGCAAGGGTCGCCGGACCAAGTCCATTCAATGAAGTCTCGGTTGGGCTACTTCCCGGCGGACGGCGCCATCGGGGTCTCATCAAAGACAGCATCGGCAAGACGTTCGTGCGCCAGCCTGCGCCCGATGGCACCTTCCGCTGCGAGGGCGTCACGCCGGGGACCTACCTCGCGGTCCTCAGCCGCGGCACCCACGAAGCTCGGCAGGCAGTCACCATTGAGGCGGACAGAGAGTCCTCGCAGATGGACTTCCATCACACCGGAGAGGGTTCCTGGGTCTTCGGCATTCTAAAGGACTCGACTGGCGCGCCCCTGCCAGGTGTGCCCATCAAACTGCGGCGCTCTCGCCCCACCCCGATGCCCATTCCTAACGGCGGCACGTTCACACACATCCCAGAGCTCGTGCGAACAGACGACGCCGGCCGCTTCCGCTTCGGCCCGGTCAGCGACGGGCACTTCTACATTCGCCCGTTGTCGGGTAGCAGCTTCTCGGCCATCCCCGCCGCGACGGCTAGGGAGGCCACGGGCCTGGTTTGGGTCCACGGCGAAGACGTTGAGAAGACCCTGGTCCTACCCGCGGACCGTCCAATGACCGACATCGTGCTCCTTGTCGACGGGGACGCTCTGCAAGGGGCAGCCGGTCAGATCCGATCGCTGTCGAGCCATTTCGCCATGCCGTTCACCGCGGACCAAGACGGACGGGTCAGGGTGGCGATCCCCCTCGCGGAACAGGGCCCCTTCACCGTGAGCGCCACCGACCATCGCGGGACCGTCATCTTGACGCAGCCACTTCGGCTCTTCCCAGGTCGCGTGGACCTGGGGTCGAGTCGTTCCTCGGTTCAACTCGTCCAAGCAACGGGGTCCGAATACCTACCCTCCGTCCTCGGTACGTACGAGCTCTTCCAATGCAGGGAGGATGGGCCGGCAATCTCCGTCGCCAAGGCCAATCGCTTGCCTTCGAAGGCAAACTCGCCGTTCCTCGCGCGCTTTGTCGGCCTGGACAAAGGGCGTTACGTCTGCCTTTGCCGCAGCTCGTTCCAGAACACGCGGCGACTGGATTTTTCGGTCGATGGGACCAGCGAGAGCGACCTTCAGCTAGAGGTCCAAGACCTCGCGAATTGCCCCCTCGAGATCCGTCTCGACCGACGCCAGTTCAGCCCCAACTCCGCTCGCCTTGCCCGCTTTGGCGTCGCGGACCACTACAGCAAGCACACGCCGCCGGGAACCTACGAGGTCCTCATGGAAGGCGGTCAGATCCTGGCAACGGGTCAGGTGACCTTGCTGCGAGGCGTGCCAACATCGGTCACCCTCGAGCCCATCAAACCCGCCTCCGTGACCCTGACCAACCTCGAAGCAGGCCTTCCTCTCCCGAGCGACCTATCGGTGGTCCACAGCGCAGGCTTCCGCTTCGTCCCCCACCGCCCCACCGTCAC
>CAJXRJ010000042.1 GCA_913058555.1 uncultured bacterium | reverse complement strand
TATAAGAGACAGGTTCGGAAGGGAAGCGCAACTGACTCCTGCGCATCGCCCATCGAGCGACATCACGACCGGGCCCTGCGCCCATTGACTCGAGGTACGCCGCATGTCTGACACCGCTGAACAACTCCTCTTCCCTGATCTGAACCTCCCGGATCTGAAGGTGACGAGTACCGGAATCGCCTCAGCGGTGAATTTCGCCGAAGGTGGATCCGTCGCTGGTGTGAAAGCGGTGGTGCCTTCTTCAGTGATGCCATCTTCAGTGGTACCTATCTCGGTGGTGCCGCCGGCCTTGATCGCAGATCAAAGTGCCGACGTGACTCCGGGGCGCCATCGGCACGGTGGCCCGCGTTTGGCTACCCCTCGGCACGCAGTGGTGAGGCGTATCAAGAACTCCACGAACGGCGGTTCGTGGGAGGTATCCGACGCGGGCTTCGCGGTCGGAACGTACTTGGGATTTGAATCCCGCAATGGGCAAGTCGGCTCCTCCGCTCCGGAGAATGCCAACGCCCCGTTATCTAAGTGCGGTTCTGGCAGGACCCATCCGATGGAAATGGGGGCCCGCCGCGTCAGCCGTAGCGATGCGGTGGGTTCCCGTGCACCTTCAGTGACCAGTGCGACTCCTTTGGTCGTCCGCCCCGTGGTGGCGCCCTCCCAAGGGGCATCCATGGGAACGGCATCTAGCTTGGGCCTCTGCCAAGAACAAATCCAAGCATGGGCAGGCTACGTCTTTGCCGCGGCACTCCTCGCCTGCACGTTCTTTGTCTGATCCCTATAGAAGTCGCTGATCACTGACCACCAGGACCTGCACCGCCTGCCCCTAACCCCTTCCACCCCGCGCCGCTCCTCCCTCCTCGGCGGCCGAGGTGCTTCCCTCGGGAGTCGCCCACGATGTGCGCGTGGGCGACTCCCTACTTTCCTTGAGCTCGCGCCCCTCTTCTTTCGTTCGTCCGTCGTTGCCCACGATCCCCACCATGAGCCCATCCCTTCCCCTTACGCGGCGCCAGCGAGACATCCTTGAGTTCCTCCGCGGCTACGTGGATCGACAGGGCATCAGCCCGACACTGGAGGAGATCGCAGCCCACTTTGGCGTCAACAAGGTCACCGTTTTTGGCCACGTCGCTGAGATGGAAAGAAAGGGAATCCTGAAGCGGCGCGCGAAGGGCGTGAGTCGGGGTCTGGAGATCGTGGATGACGAATCTCAGGAGTCCTCACTCCCGTCGCTCCAGATCCTCGGAAAGATCGCGGCTGGCTCCCCCATCGAAACCATCGAGGAGCCAGAGCGCCTCGACTTCGCCGACCTGGTTCCCGAAGGTCGCGACGTCTATGCCCTTCAGGTCACCGGCACGTCGATGATCGAGGACTCGATAGCCGACGGCGACATCGTTCTTGTGGAGAGGCGCGAGACGGCTCGAAACGGAGAGATCGTGGTGGCCGTCCTCCCCGACGGCGAGGCGACTCTCAAGCGCTTCTATCGTGAAGACGGGCGGATTCGCCTGCAGCCAGCCAACGCGACGATGCAACCGATCTACGTGGACGACGTCGAGATCCGAGGTGTTGTGACCGGCGTCGTTCGCCGGTACTGATCTGTACCTGTCCGAGGGGGGCCCTCCCATTCGTGGTTCCGCCGTGGACTGTGGACCACCGTCCTTGGATTGGGGATGAATGGAGCGCCCGGATCCCTGCCTGGGCGCGAGGCCCCTCGGGTTTTGAGAACGCCGCGGCCCGGGGCAGGTAGGATCCCGGCGGCCATGACGAAACCGCAGTCGAGAGAATCGAAGCAAGGACCGGATCCGGACACATCGGAACCGGGCCTGGGGGGCCCATCCTCGAAGGGCCCATCCTCGAAGGGCCCATCCTCGAAGACCCCATCCTCGAAGACCCCATCCTCGAAGACGGGGCCGCCCGCCCCCAAAGGCCCGGGTCAAGGCGCCACCGCACAGGGGGACCCTCCTGGCTCGGATGCCCCCCCTGGACTATCCCCTGGGGCGAGAATCGCCGTGGAGCTGGGACCCCTGCTCGTTTTCTTCGGCGGCTACTTCGTCGCCAAGCGCGTGGTTGGGGCCGAGCAGGGAATGATCTGGGCCACTGGCGCGTTCGTCGTGGTGACCATGGTGGCCCTGGCCGTCTCCTACAAGGTGGAGCGCCGCGTCCCACCGATGACCTTGGTCACGGCGATCATCGTGACCGTCATGGGAACGCTGACGATCTACCTCGGCGACTCGAGCTTCATCCAGCTCAAGCCGACCATCGTGAGCGGGCTCATGGGGTCCATTCTCATCGCGGGCCTCGCCTTCGGGAAGTCCCTCGTGCAGCCCCTGCTCGGCGCCACGCTGCCCATGGACGATGAGGGCTGGCGCAAGCTGACATTCAGATGGGCATTGTTCTTTCTCACGATCGCAGCCTTGAATGAAGTCGTCCGGCGTCAGATGAGCCTGGACCAGTGGATCACGTTCAAGACGTTCGGGATCTTGCCCCTGACCTTCCTCTTCTTACTCACTCAGGCTCCCCTGATGGAACGGCATCGAATCGAGACGCCTTCCGAAGGCGACTAAACGGATCCACCACTCACATGGCAAACGAAACCCCCATGCCGGCCACAGAGGTCATCTCCGAGAGCGGCGTCAAAGAAATCCAGGCGCAGAAGCGGCTCTTGGATAACGCAGGCATCGACAACGACATCCTCTGCCCCCCGGGTGCGAACCCCAACGGCTGAGGCGCCAAGCTCTGGCTCGCGGTCGCGAAGCCTGATGTTGTGGAAGCCGTCGAGATCCTGCGCGAACGCGCGGAGGAGGAGTTGCGGAAGATCGATACGAACGGCGCTGCCCAAAAGGCTGCCTCCCATGTGATCAATCTGGACGAAGACGGGTCTCCGTGTCCCGCCTGCGAGACTTCAATCCCCAGGGGCTCGAGTCGTTGCCCTGGCTGCGGACTGCGATTCGCCTGAATCGAATGGAAGATCATCGGCCACAAGACACCTCAGCCCACGCCTACGGTGCTTTCGCAGCCCCACCTTTTGGGCACGAGGAGGTCCTCCGTGGTCGATCCAAGAAGGCGATCGGCGAAGCCGCGCTCGTCCTACAGGCTGCGGGCATCCACCATGCGATCGAAGCGAACGGGAGTGGCGCACGAATCATCGTCACGTCCCTGGATGGGGATCGGGCACGCCATGAGCTGGCGGACTACAGCCAAGAGAACGCCGCTTGGCCCCCGGCTAAGTCGCCGATGCCGAAGCTCCTCAGTAACGGGGTCGCTGGCTCCGTGGTGTTCGCGGCGTTGATCTCCGTGATGTTCTGGATGGAAACCCGCCAGGGCTACGGGCTCGACTGGCTAAGCGCGGGGCGCATGGAAGCCGGCTCCGTTCGCCAGGGCGAATGGTGGCGTGCCGTGACGGCGCTCACGCTCCACGTGGACCTCTCCCACCTCGTCAGCAACCTGGTGTTTGGCGCCCTCTTCGCAGCCCTTTGCGCCCAAACCCTCGGGACGGGAATCACTTGGCTTGGGACGCTGCTGGCGGGCGCAGGTGGCAACGCGCTCGAGTCGTTCCTTGTGGACCCAGGCCACCGCGCGATCGGCGCGTCCACGGCGATCTTCGGCACGCTCGGTTTGATGACAGCTGCCGAATGGACCCGTCGTGGACAGAACCGCATGCCCTGGGTGCGAAGAGTAGCGCCTCTGTTCGGCGGAGCCGTGGTCTTCGGGTGGTTCGGTGCTGGCGATGGGTCCGGGCGCGTCGACGTTCTGGCCCACGCGACGGGATTCCTCGTGGGCGGCTTGATCGGCGTGGTCATCGGCCGACTTCGTCTGCCCGACCGAACCACTACCAGGCAGCAATCCCTCATGTGCGCACTCACCCTCGCCGTGATCGCGATCGCATGGGTCGTTGCGCTGAGGCCCTAACGACGGGGAAGAGCCGGTCAAGGCTGCGAGCTATGGATGCCGGGCATTAGCGGCCAACGCGGAGATAACTCCCGCCCGATCCCTTGGCCAGCGCTTCGAGCACGCCATCGCTCGTGGGTCCGAGGTGAACGCAGTGGAACACCACGGGGTGGATCGGCAGCACCTTGTTGAGCATCGGCTGCACCCATGCCTTCCCGCCAGCAGTCATTCCATCGCACAGGACAATGATGGTGTCCGCCTCGAGGACCTCGGTATTGGGGAAGCCCCGGTGGTCCAGGGAGAGCGCCTGGTAGACCGCGGGGCGAAGGTTCGTCCCCCCCTTTGGTTCCCGTTGCAGAAGGTCTTTCCGTGCCAGCCCCAACATCTTTGGCGTCGCTGGATCGAGGACTTCACCGGACGAGATGGTCTCATCGCTAAAGAGAATCGTGTTGAAGCGAGTGCCTTCGGGCGCGCCCTGGAGGAAGCGCATCATCTGCTCCACGGCCTCTACGTAGCGGGAATTGCTCGACGTCGCGAACCCCGTGTTCATGGATCCGGAGTGATCGATGATGAACGTCACGCGGTCCGACTCGGGACGCAGTCCAAAGAATGACGCGGTGGAGCGTGGCTCGGCTTCGCGGTCCCGGCGCTTGGCCTCGAATTCTGCGGTACCGGGCATCGGAAGCAAGCCTTGGCGAACCTGGACCCACCATTGGATCCACGGGCCGGGCCGCTTCCCGTGGGAGCGTCCGCTGATCTCACGGAGCGCTCGCACCAGGTCACCTTGGATGCGGGTCACGCCGTCGAAACTCTGCCCCGACTTCACGCGCTGGTCCCAAACGGTGAGAGCGTCCATCAGCATCGGAACTCGCTCTTCCACCGGGAACCCCGTCGACAACCGAATCGCCCGGGCGCCCTCTCTCCAATCCGCAGAGAGGAGCATGGCGCCAACCCGGCCGCCGAGGAGCTTCCGGGCGCGTTCCGCCAACGGTATCGCGCCGGACCCGAGACGAGTCAGCAGGATGTTGTAGGGATGCGGGTGGGTCGACCGATCGAACGACGTGCCGAGGAGCTGGACGAGGAAGAGATCCACCGCTGGATCGGGGCCCACCGTTTTGATCCATCGCCCAAGGGCCCCGAGCACCTCCGGGCGAAGGGGATCCTTTTGCCGCCGCCCCACGGCCAAGAGGGCCATGCGCAACGACGGTAGGCGGGCCTTCTCCAGGTGCCTGAGGGCGACCCTTCGATCTTCGAGGGTCGGGAATGAACCCCGACGGCCTGGGCCCCCCTTGGCGTCGCTGCTTTGATTCGCGGCAATCACGCGGGTCAAGGCCCACGGCGAGAACCTGCGGCCGCCCCCGGTCCGGTCCCCGCGCTGCTTCTCTCCCCGTAGGTCCTGACGAATGAGTCGATCCGCCGTGTCGGCCACGCGTAGGAGCTCAGGATGACCAGGGAAGCGGCTCTTTAGGCCGTGGGCGCGGAGGCAAAGTTCCCAAAAGGGCAGGTCGGGGCCCTGTTGGTAGGCTGTCTCCAAGGAGGCCACGAAGCGATCGACGGCCTTCTTGGTGGGCCCCTTCCACTTCGTCGAAGCCTCAAGCCAGGCGTTGACCTGCTTACGGAGGGCCTCTGAGTCCTGGGACCGGTGGGCCGAGGGCGCCGCGACTAGGGGCATCGATGGCGCCGGAAGGGACCATGCCTCCGTGGACGCCCGCTTGCTCCCGGCGACGATCGGCCGTCCGACGGGCTCCCCAAGGGGGTCAGAAGCCAATGCCGGCTGGGACCCGAGCCACGCAAAGCAGGCAAGGACGAGGAATCGAGCAACCAAGAGCCGGCAGGCGCCGCTCGTGAGCAAGGGCCCCGCCGCAGGCAGGCCCGGCATGGACGTCTGGCACGCGCCCTGGGGCCGCGAAACTGCGCGCGAAGGGAAAGGGCGGCCCTGGCCTTCTTGGGGGTCGTGGCTACAGATGGAGGACCAGCCTTGACGATGACTCGTCCCGGTGTGGGCCCCCATCGCCCCCGGGGACGTCCCCAGGGACCTGATCGCCCGAACCAAAAGCCCCTCCCGGGGCCCTGGGCAGGCCCTGGCGCCTGCATGGCCCCCACGAGGGGCGCCAACTCCCGCGAGACGTCCCATGAATCCTGACCAATCCCATGCCCTGAGCGACCCCGGAGTGCTCCCCTTGGAGCGCTCGGCATCGGGTCGAGGTGCATTTTCGCTGGTCGAGTTAGCCATCACGATGACGGTCATGACGATCCTGGTTGGGGTCGTTTCCATGCGCGTGACAGACGTCTCGGCGGAATCGAAGTCGACGAAGATAGTGGAGTGCATCCGAGACCTGCGACCCCGGGCAACGCAATACCACCAAGACACCGGAAGGTTGCCGAGGGAATACAGCGGCTGGTTTGGTCCAAGCTTCCACACCCTCTCAGAGGACCCCGGAACCGCCGGCTGGGAAGGACCGTACCTGGATAGTCCCATCCGGGCCTCCTGGAACCCATGCGGAGGCCAGGTCCACATCTTCAATTACATCGTGGACGCCTATACCGGCGATGATGGATTCGACGTGGATGCCAACGGGGCCACCGACGTTCGGGAGAGCCAGGGCTCGATGATCACCTTCTGGGACGTTCCCGAGGACGTGGCCCGAAAGGTGGATGAAGCCATCGATTCACCCACTGCTCAAGGCTGGCTCAACGCTGGCTCTATCGAGTACCAACGCGATGAGCAGCGCTTGTCCGTGCTGCTCTTGGCCCCCTAGGCCGGGGACTCGCGGCCGCCGAGGAAAGGCAGTCAGCCGCACCCGCGTCCTAGCCCATCAAAGGCGGGGACTGCGATCCGACGAGCCCACAAGGTCGACGCCACGCTGGAACCCTGCGGAATCCGACGGGAAGGCCGGGAAGGGAAGATCCGAGCCCGGGTCAGACCCGGATATGGCGGAAGTGCAGGAGCTCCGTGCCCCTGGTGTAGGCCATGCCCGGCAAATTCGTTGGATAGGGATCCTCCTGGGCGCCTAGCCCAGGGAATCGAAACTCACCTACGACGCCGTCCTCGAGCTCGATCTTGAAGTAGTACGTGGTCCGGCCACCCCATCCACGGACCTCGGTCTCACTACGGCGGTCGACGATCAGTCCCGGTCGACGCATGAGCGGACGCTCCAGGGCCTTCGCTTGGGCATTCTTGCCCGTCACACCGAGGTAGAGGCCAAGGCCGATGACCCCAGCGGACACGAGGGTGAGGAAGATGCCCCACAAGTCGAAGCCGCGGCCAAGGGGAGGCAGAACCCCAACCCCCAGGATCAGGAGGCCGATGAGGATCGTTGGGACCATCCACCAGACCTGTTGAGCACCGCGGTGCCAGTCCACGGATTCCGGCGGTGTCCATGCCTCGGCATCCGCGTAGTCCTTGTGCTCGCTCACCCGTTGGATCCGGCTCGCGTTGACGCTCTCGAGCTTCTTGCGGTCCGCAGCGGTCTCCAGGGGCGAAGCACAGTAGGGGCAAAGCGACACCGGAATGTCCGGCAGCTTGGTCCCGCACTGAGGGCACTCGGTCCGCCGGGGGGGCGTGGCTGCGGTGGCGTTGGTCATAGCTGGGCTTTGGGGAGGTGCACGGGGGAGTATCGCTCTGGGCGCTTCCCGGCACGATCGCTGCGAAGATCTAGGTCCCTTGGGCAGAAAGGTACCCGGCTACGAACCGAGACGCCATTCTTGGCCCCTGGAGCTGATGCAACAGTTCAAGTTCGACCGCGTGCGCCCCTTCGACGGCTCGAGCCCAAACCACCCCGACAACGGAGGATTGGGCGACCGCAGGGAGCCAAAAAGGCGGCCAGGGAACTGATAGAGCGGCGGAACCTGCCATTCGATTGGAGGCCACGACGATCTCTACAAGGATCGGCAAGGGAGAGGAGGAATTCGAAAGTCTGCGGCTCGCACAGTCGAAAGCGCAGTCAAAAAAAAGGCGCCGCTCGTGGGTACGAGCAGCGCCTTGGGAGAACCCGGCGATAACCTACTTTCGCGCATAAGCACTATCATCGGCGACAACTGCTTGACGACCGTGTTCGGAATGGGAACGGGTATGGCCAGTTGTCTATGGTCACCGGGAATTCGGGAGCCTTCGGAGCCTGTGCGGGGCGGCAGCAGCTTTGCGGGCCACGACTACGTCGTGTCCCAAGCGCGCCGGGGGCCCGCAGGGCCTTCCGAGGGCTGGAAGAAAGATGGATTGAGAACAATAGCAGAGCATTCAACAGCTCTCTCTCATGATCGCCTGGTTTGTAGGTACGAAACCCACCAACCAGACTCCAAGAGAGAAAGTGGTTAAGCCGTTGGTCCGATTAGTACAGGTAAGCTGAACGCATTGCTGCGCTTACACCGCCTGCCTATCAACCTGGTAGTCTTCCAGGGGACTCAAAGGGATGACTCGTCTTGGAGAAGGCTTCGCGCTTAGATGCATTCAGCGCTTATCCGTTCCGAACGTAGCTACCCAGCTGTACCACTTGCGTGATAACTGGAGCACCAGCGGTTCGTCCTCCCCAATCCTCTCGTACTAGGGGAAAACCTCCTCAGTCATCCTACACCCACACTAGATAGGGACCGACCTGTCTCACGACGGTCTAAACCCAGCTCACGTACCGCTTTAATTGGCGAACAGCCAAACCCTTGGGACCGCCTTCAGCCCCAGGATGCGATGAGCCGACATCGAGGTGCCAAACCTCCCCGTCGATATGAACTCTTGGGGGAGATCAGCCTGTTATCCCCGGAGTACCTTTTATCTGATGAGCGACGGCCCTTCCACTCGGAATCCGCCGGATCACTAGGACCTACTTTCGTATCTGCTCGAGCTATATCTCTCGCAGTCAGGCACACTTATACCCTTGCGCTCTACGTGTGATTGCTAACCACACTGAGTGTACCATCGCGCTCCTCCGTTACCTTTTAGGAGGAGACCGCCCCAGCCAAACTACCCACCTGAAACTGTCCGCGTCATCGATTCAGATAAACGCGTTAGAGACCTAATATGCAGAGAGTGGTATTTCACTAATGGCTCCACAAACCCCGAAAGGTCCGCTTCGACGCCTCCCACCTATGCTACGCACTACATAACAAGCACCAATATCAGGCTGCAGTAAAGGTTCACGGGGTCTTTCCGTCTTAGTGCGGGAACGTGGCATCTTCACCACGACTACAATTTCGCCGAGTCTGCTGTTGAGACAGTGCCCAACTCATTACGCCTTTCGTGCGGGTCGGAACTTACCCGACAAGGAACTTCGCTACCTTAGGACCGTCATAGTTACGGCCGCCATTCACCGGGGCTTCAGTTCGCAGCTTCGCTTACGCTAACCACTCCCCTTAACCTTCCGGCATTGGGCAGGCGTCAGTCTGTATACATCCTCGTTAGGAGTTAGCACAGACCTGTGTTTTTAGTAAACAGTTGGTTGGGCCAATTCTCTGCGGCCGCCGAAAGCTTCGATCGCGAAGACCTACACCTTCAACGGCACCCCTTCTCCCGAAGTTACGGGGTCATTTTGCCGAGTTCCTTAACAGCAGTTCTCTCGAGCGCCTTAGGATTCTCACCTTACCTACCTGTGTCAGTTTTGGTACGGACACTAACGTGGCTCCCTAGAAGTTTTTCTCGGCGGTCAATCCTGTTACTTCGCGCATTCGCACTCGGCATCACCTCCGGGTTTACGTAGACGGATTTACCTATCTACCGCCCTCGGGCTTACACGCGGACATCAGTCACCGCGATAACACTCTCTTCCGCGTTACTCCATCGGTCAAACGCCAGTTAGTGGTACGGGAATATTAACCCGTTACCCATCGACTACGCCTTTCGGCCTCGCCTTAGGGACCGACTAACCCTGGGCGGATTTACCGTGCCCAGGAAACCTTAGGTTTTCGGCGAGCAGGATTCTCACCTGCTTTATCGCTACTCATTCCGGCATAATCACTTCTGAACCGTCCAGGCCTCGTTACCGTAGCCCTTCACCCAGTCAGAACGCTCCCCTACCACTGAAAGCAATCAACGATCACTTCCAATCCGCAGCTTCGGTTGTGCACTTGAGCCCCGTTCATTTTCGGCCCAAAGCCTCTCGATCAGTGAGCTGTTACGCACTCTTTAAATGATGGCTGCTTCTAAGCCAACATCCTGACTGTCTTAGAGACTTCAGTTCCTTTTCTGCACTTAGCACACATTAGGGACCTTAGCTGGCGGTCTGGGCTGTTTCCCTCTCGACCACGGACCTTATCGCCCATAGTCTGACTGCCAGGATACCACAAGCGGTATTCGGAGTTTGGCTGGGTAGGGTACCTCGAAAGGCCCCTATCCCAATCAGTGTCTCTACCCCCGCTTGCTAATTACCTGACGCTAGCCCGAAAGCTATTTCGGGGAGAACCAGCTATCTGCGAGTTTGATTAGCCTTTCACTCCTATCCACAGGTCATCGGAACAGTTTTCAACCTATACCCGTTCGGCCCTCCACGGACTGTTACATCCGCTTCAGCCTGCCCATGGATAGATCACTCGCTTTCGGGTCTACGCCGCATGACTGTAATCGCGCTATTCACACTCGGTTTCCCTTCGGCTCCGGGCCTTAGACCCTTAACCTTGCCATACAGCGTAACTCGCCGGATCATTATGCAAAAGGCACGCCGTCAGCCGTTACTCCGAAGAGTCATAGGCCTTCGACAGCTTGTAGGTATATGGTTTCAGGTACTATTTCACTCCCCTAACAGGGGTACTTTTCACCTTTCGCTCGCGCTACTATTACGCTATCGGTCGTCCAGGAGTATTTAGCCTTACGGGGTGGTCCCCGCGAATTCATACCAGGTTTCCCGTGTCTGGCACTACTCGGGATTACTACGAGAGGTTCACGACTTTCGACTACAGGACTGTCACCTTCTGCGGTTGGCCTTCCCATGCCATTTGTCTAATCGATCACTTTGTAACTCTCTGATTCTATTGAGGTTGAATCTGTAGGTCCCACGACACCGGTATAGCAACGCCCTCAAGCTTGACACTACACCGGTTTAGGCTGAACCCCGTTCGCTCGCCGCTACTGAGGGTATCGAGTTTTCTTTCCTTTCCTGCGGGTACTTAGATGTTTCAGTTCTCCGCGTTCCCGACGGCTTACGCCGTCAATGGGGGTTACCCCATTTGGTTACCCAATCTCGGTCATCTCCGGATCATAGCCTGGTTAGCGGCTCCCCGAAGCTTTTCGCAGCTATCCCACGACCTTCTTCGGCTCTGGACGCCAAGGCATCCACCATACACCCTTTCTAGCTTAACCTCGTTTTGTACTCGGTTTGCCACGTTCTCAATCCATCTTGATTTCAAAGAACGTGCTGCTCTGGCTGAAGCCTACGAGCGAACTCGTTGGCCAGCGCTAGACAGCACTGAACTGTTTCTTCTTCCAATCCAACAGCAGATAAACCACTGAAGGCCAGGGTGACTCACCCAGTTGCTCGCACTCGATACGGTCGGTTGGTGGAGGCTAACGGATTCGAACCGTTGACCCCCTGCTTGCAAAGCAGGTGCTCTACCAACTGAGCTAAGCCCCCGAGATACCGTGCGCTCGTGTACCGCGCGCTCCGAAACCAAAGGTGCCCGCCATCGTCATGGGTAAGCCATGAACCAAGATGGTGGGCCTGAGTGGAGTCGAACCACCGACCTCTCGCTTATCAGGCGAACGCTCTAACCAACTGAGCTACAGGCCCGGAGCAGATCTGTTCATCAAGGTAACCCCGAAGGGAAACCAGCGACACAGGTCGGCGTGGAAGAAGGAGGGTGACTCTCGTTATTGAGGCGAACGCCTATGCTCACGCTGTATCTACCATCGGCCGAAGCCTCAAGCAGTACAGGTCTAACAATCCGTTAGAAAGGAGGTGATCCAGCCGCAGGTTCCCCTACGGCTACCTTGTTACGACTTAGTCCCAGTCACGGATCTCGCTTTCGGCGTCGTCCCCCTTACGGTTAGACAAAACGACTTCGAGCGCTACCCGCTCCCGTGGCTTGACGGGCGGTGTGTACAAGGATCAGGAACATATTCACCGCGTCATGGCTGATACGCGATTACTAGCGATTCCGGCTTCATGCAGGCGAATTGCAGCCTGCAATCCGAACTGGGGCCCGCTTTGATGGGATTGCCTACACCTCGCGGCTTCGGAACCCTTTGTACGGACCATTGTAGCACGTTTGTAGCCCAGGCCATAAGGGCCATGATGACTTGACGTCGTCCCCACCTTCCTCCGTTTTGACAACGGCAGTCTCTCTAGAGTCCCCGGCATAACCCGCTGGCAACTAAAGATAAGGGTTTCGCTCGTTACGGGACTTAACCCAACACCTCACGGCACGAGCTGACGACAGCCATGCAACACCTGCACATGTTCCACCTCCGAAGAGGCGTCACAACTCTTTCAAGCTGCTAATCCATGCATGTCAAGGCCTGGTAAGGTTCTTCGCGTTGCTTCGAATTAAACAACATGCTCCACCGCTTGTGTGATCCCCCGTCAATTCCTTTGAGTTTTACTCTTGCGAGCGTACTCCCCAGGCGGGGTACTTAACACATTAGCTACGGCAATGAACCTCATAGGTAAGCCCATTGCCTAGTACCCATCGTTTACGGCTAAGACTACCGGGGTATCTAATCCCGTTCGCTACCTTAGCTTTCGCATCTCAGCGTCAGAGTCGGACCAGTGAGCCGCTTTCGCCACCGGTGTTCCTTCAGATATCTATACATTTCACCGTTCCACCTGAAGTTCCACTCACCCCTTCCGACCTCGAGCTCGCCAGTATCAGGTGCAGTTCCACGGTTGGGCCGTGGGCTTTCACACCTGACTGAGCGAGCCGCCTACATGCTCTTTATGCCCAGTGAATCCGAACAACGCTTGCACCCTCCGTATTACCGCGGCTGCTGGCACGGAGTTAGCCGGTGCTTCCTCTCGCTTTAGTCAGGACGATGACTATTCACCATCGCCGGTTCCTATAGCGTGACAGCAGTTTACAACCCTAAGGCCTTCATCCTGCACGCGGTGTCGCTCCATCAGACTTTCGTCCATTGTGGAAGATTCTCGACTGCAGCCTCCCGTAGGAGTCTGGGCAGTGTCTCAGTCCCAGTGTGACGGATCATCCTCTCAGACCCGCTACCCGTCATAGCCTTGGTAAGCCGTTACCTTACCAACAAGCTGATAGGCCGCAACCCGCTCCCGCAGCAGCAGCCGAAGCCGCCGTTTACCATCAGGAAGATGCCTTCCCATGGACCATTTGGCATTACCCACCGTTTCCAGAGGTTATTCCAATCTGCAGGGTACGTTGGTTACGTGTTACTCACCCTTTCGCCGCTTTACTTGTCCGAAGACTTTCGCGCACGACTTGCATGCCTAATCCACACCGCTAGCGTTCGTTCTGAGCCAGGATCAAACCCTTCAGTTGAGTTGATTTGGCTTTGTGTTTGTTGGTTGTTTACCTACGCGCCCAGCACTAACTAACGGCAAGCCGATAGCTAACCTGAGCCACGTGGTGAACACGCTCGCACTCAAATTCAAGAGTCACCCTGTTTTCAAAGAACCGCTTTGCTCTGCCGAGCAGCCACCTTCCGGCGGCGCTCACAGCGCTCACTCGGCCGCAACAACGATCAAAGGATCGTCGCGCTGCCGAAGCAGAAACTCGTGTTGGAGTTAGAGCTCGCCCGTTCCCTGCCGTTCCCAGCAGTGCGACCCCGGAGGATCAACTGGTGGGCTCCATGGTCGGTTTCCAGCGAACCAAGCTGGTTCGCGGCGCCGTGCGGAGGAGGCCGAAGCGGGTGGTGCGGTGTCCGTTGCAGCGCTTGGCGCCGCTCGGGAGGGGGGAATCATATGGATCCAGAACTCCCAGTCAACGCCTGTGCTCGCAAATCATCTCAAACCCTGGGATCCGTGACACAATGACCTCGAAACAAAGGACTTAGGAACGCAAGGCGGCGCGCAACATCAACGAACGTTGAGGTCGCACGCCGCCTGCGGTGGGGGTCCGCCCCCCCCACTGCCCCCCCCAGCTACTGGATGACCTGCTGCTCGGCCACGGCAGCACCGAAGATCTCGGCGTACTTGGGGTGATACGGGCCCACCAGCAGGCTGCTGTTGCCCGGTCCGAGCATCAAACCGTTAGCCGCGCGGGCGATTCCTCGGCTCGGATCGGAGATGGAGGTCGCCACCTGGTTCACCACGGCCCCGATGAGCATCCCGGCGAGCCCACCACCACCGCTGTTCGAGTTCTGGGAGAGCGTTCGACTCCCCTGCCAGAGCAAGGCGCCGGTCTCTGCGTCGACGAGCCGTGCCTCGATGCTGATGCGCGTTACGGAGTTCAGGACCTGGTAGCTGGTACCCCAGTCCGTCACCTTCATGTACATCACCGCGTCCGGGTCAAAGACCTCTCTGAGCTTCGCCAGGGGCACCTGGTGCATGTCAAAAGGGTCTGGAAGCCCGTTCTCGCGCATGACCGTGTCCACCAGGGCTGGCGGGAACACGTAGTAGCCAAGCTCGATGAGCGGGGGCGCCACCGAAGCGTATGCCCCGTAGGTCGCGCCGGTCTCAATCGACTCATCCAGGGGTGGGAGGACGAGAATCGACCGTGGCGCCCTCTCGAGCAGGGCCGGGAGGATCTCCGTCTTCGTTCCAGCACAGGCTGGCATCGCCACAAGTGCCGAGACCGCCAGGAGCGCCTTGGCTGCCCAGTGCCCCCCACTTCTCATTCTCTGAAGGCTCACGATCCCGCCCCCATGCGCTCAAGAACGCCGCCCAGGAACGCCCGGCTCTCGGGATACAGCTCCATCTCGGCCTCGAATGCCGCCTTGGCGAGCGCGAGATCACCTCGCAGGCTGTAAAGCAGGCCCAGCTGGGCGTGCAGCCCAGGCGGGATGAGCTTCTCCGAGACGGTGGCGCGCTCGATGTCCCTCTCGGCGAACTGGATGAGGGCTTCAACGTCCTCCGTGCCGTCATTGCCGATCCCGGCGGTGACGCTGTACACGGTGGACTCGTAGCCACCCCAGACGTAGCGGCTCGAGTTACCAGAGCAGCTCGCGAACACGAGCCCAGCGGCACAGATCCAAGCCCGAGCCGAGGCAAGGACCCTGAATCGATGGCTGGAGGGCCTCAACGCCCCGCCTCCGGGCTCCAGACGCCAGCCTCAATGTCCTGCACGAGCTTATTCACGGCGTCCGTGATCGCGAGGTTCAAGACCTTCCCGTTCAGCGTCGAGTCGTATCCCGACTCGGACCCGAAGCCAATCACCTCGCGGTCCGACAGGGCGAACTCCCCGGCCCCCTGGACCGAATGGACCACCCGGGACGTGCGCACGTCGATCACGTTGATCGAGACCTTGCTCTGGGCGGCCTGGCGCTTGCCGCGGCCAAGAACCCCGAAGAGCTGCTTGTCACCGGTCGTCTTGCGACCGAATTCCGTGACCTCACCGGAGATGACGTAGTTGGCGGCGGCGATCTGGCTCTCCTGGCCGCTGAAACCAGCCTCCTGACCGAGAGCCTCGAGGTTCTCACGATCCAGCAGGTCAAAGCGCCCGGTTTGGGAGAGGTGGGTCTTCAGGATCGTCCGGGCCTGGCCCCCGAGGCGGTCCTGGCCGTCCCCGAAGATGCCGCGGGAGTAGGGCGAGCCGTTGTTGAACTTTCCGAGCGAGAGGGCCGCCTTCGGCCCGGCGTAGTTCGTCCGGTAGGTCTCGACGACGGGTGTGTCCATCACCCGGGAGGACTCCGAGCTCTGGCAGGCGGAGAGGACAAGAGTGAGGGCAGCGAGGCTGGCGATGGTGCGCATGGGGCGATAAGGGGGAAGTGGGAATAGGTCGAGGCGCCCAGTCCGATAGACCAGGCGCCTCTTCTATATTCGGGCCAAAACCCACTTCGTTGCCGGCTGGACGCGGAAAACGGCCCACCGCGTGCCATCCGAGGCGCCCTAGCGGCGGCCCGGATCAGGGCTCCGGAACTTCGAGGGACTTCGTGTCCCTGATCCCCGTCACCATTTCCAGGAACTGCTCAAACGGCACCACCGTCTGCTCCCGGGTCCCGCGCCGACGGACCGCGACGGTCCCCTCGGCGGCTTCCCGCTCGCCCGCGATCAGCATGTAGGGCACCTGGTCCTTCTGGGCCTGCTTGATCTTCTTGTTCATGTGACCAGCATCGAGCATCGCCTCGACCCGGAAGAGCTCCGCCTCAAGCCGCTCGGCCAGCCCCTTGGCGTACCCAGCGTGCTCCTCGCGGATCGGAATCACGGCCACCTGCGTCGGTGCGAGCCAGACGGGGAACTTGCCGCCGAAGTGCTCGATCAAGCCACCGACGAAGCGCTCCAGGCTCCCGAGAATGGCTCGGTGCACCATGATCGGCCGCATTTGAGAGCCATCGCTGGCCGTGTAGTGCAGGTCGAAGCGCTCCGGCAAGTTGAAGTCGCACTGGATCGTGCTGTTCTGCCATTCGCGCCCGAGGGCGTCCTTGATCTTGTAGTCGATCTTCGGGCCGTAGAACGCGCCACCGCCCTCGTCGAGCTCAAGCTCCAGGTCCACGCTTGCGGCCGCCTCTTTCAGGCTTTCGGTCGCGCGCTCCCAAATCGCATCGTCTCCGATGGTCTTTTCGGGGGGCTTCGTGGCCAGGTACGCCTTGTACTCGAACCCAAACGTCTTCAGCACGGTGTCCACCAGCTTGCAGACACCCGCAATCTCGTCCGCGAGCTGCTCTGGGGTGCAGAAGATGTGCGCATCGTCCTGGGTGAACCCACGGACACGCAGCATGCCGTGCACCACTCCCGAGCGCTCATACCGATAGACGGTGCCAAGCTCCGCCCAACGCACGGGCAGCTCGCGGTAGCTACGCCCACGATCCTTGAAGATCAGAGCGTGCCCCGGGCAGTTCATCGGCTTCACCCGGTAAGGCAGAGCATCGAGGTCCATCGGCGCGTACATCATGTCGCCGTAGTTCTCGAGGTGCCCCGAAACGGCGAAGAGACTCTCCCGGGAGACGTGCGGCGTGTAGACGGGCTTGTAGCCCCCCGCGGTGTGCAGGTCCCACCAGTAGCGCTCGATCTCGCGCCTCACCGTGCCGAGGTTGGGATGCCAGAAGACGAATCCAGCGCCCGCCTCCTCGTGGGTGCTGAACAGGTCAAGATCGCTCCCGAGCTTGCGGTGATCGCGAAGCTTCACCTCCTCGAGCCAAGCGAGGTGCACGTCCATCGCTTCCTTGTCCCAGAAGGCCGTGCCGTAGATGCGCTGGAGCATCGGGTTCTTCTCGTCCCCGCGCCAATACGCGCCCGCGACCCGCTGCAGCTTGAACACGAAGTTGTGGTCCTTGAGGGAGTCCACGTGGGGCCCCTCGCAGAGATCCCCCCACCGGACGTCACCGTCCCCGTGGAAGTAGAACGTGATCTCCTCGTCCTCAGGGATGAGGTCCAGGCCCTCAAGCTTGTAGGTCTGGCCCCATTCCTGGAGCTGCTTGCGCGCGTCCTCTCGGGACACCACGGACTTCTCGATCTTCGGGGAGCGGTTCGCGATGCGCCGCATCTCCTTCTCGATCTTGCGGAGGTCCTTCTCCGTCAAGGGCTCGGGAAGCTCGAAGTCGTAGTAGAAGCCGTGCTCGATCGCTGGGCCAAAGCCGAACTGCGCGCCGGGGTAGAGCTTCTGGACGGCCGAAGCCATGAGATGCGCCACGGAGTGGCGCAAGGTCGATAGCGGGTAGGGCCCCTCGACCTGAGGAACCGATTCTGCCTCGATCATGAAATTGTTGGAGTTGAAGTGATAGGAGCCCCCCCCGACCTGGGGAAGGGCCAAGCCACAGTATGGACGAGACCGGGGTTGGCTTCACCCCAGGATCCAGTTCCTGGCTCTCCCCTACTCCATCGGCCACAGGCCGCCGCTTCAGGAGCGCCAGATCTTCACTTCAGGCTCCAGCACCACGCCCGCCTTCTCGGCCACAAGGGCCTGGATCTCCTCGATCAGCCCAAAGACATCGGCCGCGGTAGCCTCCCCGCGGTTCACGAGGAAGTTCCCGTGACGCTCAGAGATCTCAGCCCCGCCGTGCCGACGGCCTTTGCCGCCAGCCTCGTCCACGAGCAGGCCCGCCGTCTTCCCCCCCGACAGTTCGGGGTCAGGGTTCTTGAAGACGCACCCGGCGCTCCATTCCGTGACCGGCTGAACGGCGTTCTTCCGGCGCAGGTACTCCTTCGAATCTTCGATGACTTGGGCCTTCGGGCGTGGCTCAAAGGAAAGAACCGCCCCAACCACAATGCCGTCCCCGAGGCGCCCGTCGCGGTACTCAGGGGCCCAATCGGCCCGCAGAATGTCCTGGAACTGGCCGTCCGCGCCCACAACGCGGATCATATCCACGACGTCGCTCATCTGCCAAAGCGTGCCATCGGGGCTCTTGCCCCCTGCGTTCATCGCGATGCCCCCACCGAGATGGCCGGGCACCCCGGCCATCTTCTCGAGGCCCGAATACCCAAGATCCCTTGCGGCGCGGCAGAGCTTCGGCAGCGGCGCCCCGGCCCAAGCGATCAGTCGGGGATCCCACGAGGGATCGGGCGGGGCCATTTGGGACGACGGCAAGAGCTCGTCGAGGAGAGCAGCCGCCCCCGCATCCGCACCGGTCGGAGCCCCGTCCAAGGAGGGGCCCGAGGGCGGCCGGAAAACCCGGTTCAAGCGGTCCGTGGCGATGACGACACCGGGGAGCCCAACGTCGTCGATCACCACATTGGCACCGCCGCCCAAGAGCCGCGGAACGAACCCGGCTTCCCGGGCGGCCACGATCGCCTTCCGCAGCTCGTCCGGGTTAGCGGGCTCCAGCAGCCATTCCACAGGGCCGCCCACCCGAAGGGTCGTGCGACCCTTGAGGTCGGCGTTAGGAAGGGAAGCGCAGGGCCACAGCATCGGTGAGTTCCCCCCGAACTTGATCGATGTCACCGGCGCCGAGCACCATGACGGCGGCGTCCCGGCCCATGCCGTTCACGAGAACCCGCGAAGATTCCATCGGCGCGCCCCCGGCCTCGGCCGTGACGCCCGCCCGTCGAAGGCGTGATACCAGGGTCTCCGCATCTGCGCCTTCGATTCGATCGATGTGCTTGCGCGCCCCGTAAACATCGGCCACGACGACGCGATCCATGCCACGCAAGGCCTCCACAAAACCGTCCATCATGCGCGCCGTACGGCTGGCCTGATGGGGCTGGAAGAGCACGTGCAGCGCTTTCCCGGGGAAGGTCCGGCGTGCGGCCTCAAGGGTCACACGGAGCTCGGTGGGGTGATGCGCGTAGTCGTGCACCAGGGGGATGCCCGCGGGCTCGCCCCAGCTTTCGAATCGCCGCGACACGCCGGGGAATTCCGCCACGCCGCGGGATGCCGCCTTCGGGCTCACCTGGGCGAGCCCCACCGCAAGGGCCACGGCCAGGGCTGCGTTGTCCACGTTGAACTGCCCCGGCGCCTGGAGCTCGATGGGCGGCGTCGCCCATCCCGGGCCGCGAAGCCCGAATCGGAAGACCCCTCGGCTCTCGCCCAGGAGGTCCACGTGCAGCTCCTTACCCAGGCGCCAGACGCGCCCACGGGTGGCCTCCATGAGGCTGTCGGGCACTTCGGGACCGAGGATCACCAGCCCCTCTGGGTCGACGGAATTCACAAACCTGCAGAACGCACGCTCGAGCTCGGCCATGGAGCCGTAGCAATCGAGGTGATCGGCCTCGAGGTTCGTCACGATCGCACCGGTGGGCGCAATGTGGAGAAAGGAACGGTCGTACTCGCAGGCCTCCACCGCAAACCAGCCCCCGGGATCCGGCGCGATGGCGTTGGCGCCGTGCCCCTGGTGCAAGCCGCCGACCAGGGCACCTGCTTTCGGC
>CAJXRJ010000041.1 GCA_913058555.1 uncultured bacterium | reverse complement strand
CGAGATCATGCCTAGTCTCGTGGGCTCGGAGATGTGTATAAGAGACAGGGAGGGGCGACGTCGCTGACGGCGGCGCAAAGAGGTTGCGCTCGAAGGTCGTGGACCGTGACCCGTCCGGCATCACCATGCCGAGGTCCGGCAGGCGTTCGCTCACGTACTCCTTGCGCGAGCCCTTACGGGTTCGGCTCGACGGCCCGGACTCACTGAGCATCCCCTTCACCATCCAGCCACAGATGAGTGCACCGGCAATGAAGACGATGGGTTCCTTGCGAAGGTTCATAGGGTGTCGTCCTCGTCGTCCGTGTTCAGCTCGTGGACCCGGACCACCACGAAGGTGATCGAAGTGCGGACCTCGTTCTCTTTGTTGGAAACCCGGCTCATCTCGAGGTCTTGGAACGGTAGAGGCTGCAGTCGAACGGACGCCGCAGTGCCTCCGCCATCGGGGCCGACCGGCGTTTCCGCCAGGGTCAGCCATTCGGTGACGGCCTCCGCCGTGGAGTCCGTTTCTATCTGGACCTTGGTACGCTCGATGGCCCCGAGACCGCGGTTCGATTTGAACGCGGGGTCGAGACTCACGTCGATGCGGCGCACCCGGCGCACGCCGGCTTCGAGGGCCATCTGCACGGCACGCTCGAGGAGATCGACGGCATGCAAATGACGCTCGACGAGGTCGACGTTCAGGGTCTGCACCGTCTCGAGCCCAAGCCCGTCGGGCAGGATCGCTCGCTTCTGGCTCGCGAGATCGAGCAATCGATCCTCGAGGCGCTCCACGGCCGTAATGTAGGCATTCTGGGGCGTACCCGGAGTCTGCGCCAAGTCGAACTCCGCCCGCGGGCGGAAGGCGCTGGCCGCCACGAGCTTGTCGTAGCCGACACGAAGCGCGTCGTTCTCAAGCTCCGCGGCCTCGCGGTCCGATGCCCGGTAGAGCTCGTCTGCAAGGGTCTGTCGATCCTTGCTGACGCCCCTGAGCGCTGACCGAATGTCGGCCCGGTACATGCCTTCGATCACGGAATTCGCGACGAAGAACGTCAGGAAGCCGGCGGCCACCATGAGAATGAAGCGTTTGTGCTCCTGCCAGATTTCGTTCAGGTCCATGGTGATCAGGCCCCCTCTAGATCGGCGTTGACGCCGGAGTCGGGGAGCTCGGCGAAGAACGTCACGATGATGGTGAACGACTTGCCCGTGATGGATGTCTTGAAGGTCGCGCTGGGAAGAGCGCTCTCGAGGGACGCGAGGAAGTTCTGAAACTGCGAGGCAGGTGATTGCGTGCCTTCACGGGCGGAGCCCCTCACGGTGAGGACGGGCATTTCTTCGCCCCGCGCTAGACCGAGTTCCTCGTCGGACTCAAACGAGCTCTCGATGCGCGTCACCCAGAAGTCCCTGGGTAAGTGCTGATCCATGAGCCCCATGACCCGGGCGAGCTGCTCGCCGGAGCCGGCCACGCCATAGAGTTCATCCACACGCAGGCCAAGCTCCTGATTCTCCTGGATGAGCTCTTCGGTCGCTTCGTGGGTGCTCTTGGCCCTGGTGGCTGCCTTGGAGATACGCCGGGCATCGCCTTCGACGCGCTCCAGCTCCGCTGCGCTGTGCTGGACCTTGAACCCGAGCACGCATAGCCCAAGCACGGCGGCGGCGATCAGCCAGATCGTGCCACCGAAGAACGCGCGCTTCTTCGCCACCGCTTCCGGCAGCAGCTCAAGGGAGTACGCCTCGTCGTCGGAGGACATCGTCGCCAGGCCCAGTGCCACGACCGACTCCAGCTCGCGCCCCTCGAGAAGGTCCACTTCTTCGGGTGAGAGCGCCGACGTATCCACCACGTGGAAGGCGTCGAAGCGGGAGACGGGAACTCCCATACCTGCGGAGAGGTACTCGGGAAGCCCTTCAATCGCGGCGCCGCCGCCGGCGAGCAACACCCGGTCGAGCTTCAGCCCGCTGAGGCGAACTTGGCTCTTGCAGAACATGACCGAGCTTTGGAGCAGCGACATGAGCTGCCCCGCGGCGGCCAAGACTGAGCGGGTGGCCTTCTCGCCCTCGGAGCTGCCGTGGCGTGCGCCAGGGGTGAGGTCCACATGGTCGATCTTAGCGTTTTCCGCCTCGACGGGCCCCAGCCCAAGGCGCTGGGACAGGGCGTCGTCGAAGAGCGCCGCGCCGCCGGAGAGATTCCGCGCAAACAGCAAATCCGCGCCCCGGGCGATGACCACATCCGTGGTCTCGTGCCCGATGTTGGCGATCAGGACGGTGTCGTCCTGGACCACCCCGTAGCGCACAAAGGCGTTGTAGAGCCCGATGGACGCGGGGCTAAACGCCTCGATCGAGCCACCGGACGCGGTGAGCCCATCGATGTGATCTTCGAGGAGCGTCTCGCGGCCCATCGCCAAGAGCACGACATCCTCGCCCGCCACCTCAGGGGGACGCGGCAGAAGGTTGAAGTCCGACGCTACGTCGGCGCCCGACTGATCGCCGATCTCCTGGACTTCGAAACGCATGAGGTTCCGAAGCTGCCAATCAGGAACCTCCGGAACCCGGGTGTACCGGACGTTGACGTCGCGGCCACTGATACCGACCCGCGCACGGGTGAGCTTGAAGGCCGGCCGGAGCGCTGCCCAGCCGGACCGCAGGTCGCCGCCGTGGTTGTCCGCGGCCGCGTACCCGGTCAGGTGAAAGGTGCCTCCCTTCCATGAGCCCTTGAGGGCCACGGCGGAACGGGAGCCCACATCGACGCCGATGGCTGTCCTGGCCATTAGCGATCCCCTCCGGAGTTATCAGAGCCCTTCGAGCCCTCTGCCTTCGTCTTCGTCATGTACTGTTCCACGCGGGCCGCGAGGCCCTCGGATCCGTGCTCGCGCAGGGCGGAAGCCACGGCTTCCAGGCGTTTCCCTTCGTCTTCAGCGACCCCGCTGCCGAGCTTTTGGAGCTCCGCTTCGATGTCGCTTGCAAGGGCCTCACAGGCGGGAGCGACCGCGGTGCTCTCGTATCGTGCTTGCAGCGCCCGAACCCTCGCGAGCTTCTCGCGATAGAGGTCCCCAAGCCCAAAGAAGCGCGCGCGCTCGACTTCGGTGGCGAGCCCCTTGAGCTCCTGGCGCCCGACGGCTGTGATCTGATCGAGGGCCGTGCCCGCCTGGTCGATCAAGGCCTGATCGAACGGGCACTCCCGGAGGAGCTCACCGTAGATCCGGACGGCGTCGCCGCTTGCCCCGTTGGAGATCGCTTCCCGCGCCTGCCGCGCCATGCGCTGGGCGCGGGTGCGCTCCTCGGAGAAATCGAACTGGAGGTGCACCGACTCCCCCTTCGACACGTCGAAGCGAACGACCATGCCCCCACCCTGGGGCTTGCCGGTCACGGCACGGGCCGATGGCAGCGAGACGCTCACAAGCTTGGCGTCGGAGCCAAGCAGAACCGCCGTCGCGCCGGACGCCTCGAACAGAGTGCCGTGGGAGGCGTAAGTGGCGACCCTTGCCGTGCCCCCGTCGTCCCCTGGGGCTCCGCCATCGGTGGCGCCGCTGATGGAGGCGATGCCCGCCCGGACCATCGGTTCCGCCAAGCGGAATTCGAAGGACCCGGTCGCACCCGCCTTGAGCACGAGGGACGCACCCTCGGTGGTCACCGAGTAGTCGGCCGCCTCGCGGGCCTTTCCATCGGGCCCGGACCGGCGCAGGCCGATCCAGTGAATCATGGGGTCGTCGAGGGATGCCACCGAGAGGGCTCGGTGCTGGCCGGACTCGCCGGTGGAGCGAGCGATGGAGTGCACGCGCCAGGAGGCCTCCGAAAGCAGAGCCTCGGAGGAACCGTCCGGCACAAGGGCCACGTCGTCGATATCCACCAACGCATACTCGGCAGAGTCATCGTCCTCCGCCGCTGGCTCCGCGGTCGACTGGGCCCAAAGGACCACGGCGACGCTGCCGGTGCCCGGCGGCGCCGTGAACGGAAGCTCGAGGGTCGCAAACTCCTCGCCCCCCTCGATCCAATCGGACCAGAGCGCGACGGGGCGGGTCGGGGCCCCGTCCCCATCAGTGCCCCCCTCATCACCATGGGATCGCCCGATCAGTTGCACACCGATCCGGGCCTTGGCGTCCCCGTCGACAAGCACCGATGCCGAGAGCCTATGGGAGCCAATCGCTGAGACCGGATCGCTCACGAGCTGCGCATATTCGCCCCCAAAGAGCTCTGCTCGCGCGCCCCGGCGACCCGTGGCCGCAGCACTGCCCACAAGATCAAACCGGTCGCCGTCGCCTTCGATCGCGGTCCAGCCCGCCGTCTTCTCGAAGGAGTAGCCAGCGCTCAGGAGGTTACCGGCCGGCTCGTTGACGGCCGCGACGTCGGCAGCCAGGGAAGACCCGCCAGAGTCGTCCCCCGCGGACCGGCTCCAGAACCATGCGCCGCCGGCGAGGGCCGCCAGGGCAAGGATCCCGATGGGAGCCAGCTTGGACGTGCGCCTGGACCGAGCGATGTCCTCCGCGGTGATCTCGAAGGAGTCGTCCCGGGGTTGGATCTGGGTCTGCGATAGGCCCGCAACGTCGGCGGGGGAGTCCAACTCGAGCTCCAGCGCCAGGCCATCGGACGGGCTGGCCGCGTCGACGACGGTGAACTGCACCTTGCCGAGCACCAGCTCATCGTGCATGTCGAGGGAGGTCTGACGCACGCGGCGGCCGCCGACCTCGGTGCCGTTCGTGCTGTCGAGATCCCGGATGGACAGACCATCCGAGCCGATTTCAAGCTCGGCGTGCCGTCCAGAAACGGAGGCGTCAGTGACTTGGAGGGAGTTCCCCGGCTGGCGGCCAATCGTGAAAACGCCCCCTTGGGCGTTCGCGATCGTGAGCGGGACAACTTCACCTCGGCGCTCTCCTGATTCGAAGCGCAGGGCGTACTGGAACGTCATGGACGTGGGCTGTGGGAGATCGAGATGTACACCGGGGCGGAGGGACTACGCCGCGGGGGCGGCAAGGTTACTGATTCCGCCTGCTCCACCCGAGCACGGGGGCGGGTTCCTTCCCCTGACTGAGACTGGGAGTCGGCCCGCGTAAGGCGCATGAAATACAGTGAAGGACCGGATCCTGATCTTCGCCCTCTCTTCGAGACAGGGTCAAGGGGTGCGTCATCCGGGCCAATCACCGGACTCGCGGAGGGATGTCCAGGCCCCATCGGCCCAGATCAGATGGTCCAGGAGCGGGACACCGACGATCACGCCCGCCCCCACGAGCCGCTCGGTCACCTCGCGGTCCGCGGCGCTGGGCTCAGGATCTCCCGAGGGGTGATTGTGGACGACGATGACCGCCGCTGCGGCTAGACGAACGGCAGGCCCATAGACCTCGCGCGGATGGACCGGGGCCGAAGTGAGGGTCCCCTGGCCCACCAGAACCCGCCCCTTCAGGCGATGCCGGGCGTCGAGGTAGAGGGCGTGGAATGCCTCAACCTCCAGTCCCCGGAGCAGTGGGGCCATGAGTCTCGCCACGGCCGAGGGATGCTTCAGGCTCGGGCGCTCGCCGATCCGAGACTGCTCGACGCTCCTACCCAGCGCGAAGGCCGCCGCCACCCGGCGCGCATGTCCCATTGTGAGACCGCACTCCCGCACGAGCTCGGGCGCGGTGAAGCGCGACAGCCGATGGAGCCCGTGGGTGGCTAGGGCCGTCTCCACCCGGGAGGGAGCCTGGGGCTCCGAGCTGGAGCCCGACGGAGCTGCGCGCGCCTCCCCGGAGGGCCCGGGGCCGGACGCCCCCTCACGTGGGCTCCGACGTGGACCCCGGCGGGAGGTTAGGCAGGCGATCAGCTCCGCCGCCGAGCCCCCTCGCGACACATTGCCGCACTCCTCCCGATGCGATGGATCCTCCAGGGACGGCTGGCTCATGCCACTGAACACGGATGGATCCGCCAAGGGTTGCGGGCCAGCCTTGGGAATCGTGGGCCCCCGGGGCCCCGATCCCCCGTGGCAAATGAACGCTGGCACCTACACTGGAACGGGAGCGACGCCCGGCCCCGGAGACTTCCCACTTCCCTGGTCGTTCGGGCACGCACCTTCTCCCCTCGCACCGCCGCCCCTCCGCGGCACCCGACTTCACTCGCAGGAAGCCCACCATGCCCATCCCACTCACGCTCCTCCTCGCAGCGGCCCCAGCCCCTCAGTTCGACAACTTCGAGGTCCTGAGCCTCGATATCGAATCCGCCACAGCGGTCCAAGTCGTCGACATCGACGGGGACGGTCTCATGGACCTCGTCGCGGGGTCCCGCCTGTCCGGTGAGATCTTCCTTTGGCTTCGGCAGGGCGCCCAAGATCCGTACCCCATGGCTCGGTCCATCGGATTTGCGCCTGGCACGATCCGCGACATTCGGACCGCCGACCTCGATCGCGATGGGGACCAAGACCTGTGCGTCGTCACGGACGGCCCTGCCGTTTCATGGCTTGAGAACCTTGGCGGAGCAAGCTTCGCCGTCCCTGTCACGGTCTTCGCGATGAATGCGGTCCTTCCCGACGCGGCCGCTCGCATCCGGCTCGTGGATATGAATGGGGACGGTTGGACCGACATCCTGACCTGCCTCGATCGCGGAGGTGTCGGGGCCATGTCACCCGTCGCCATCTGCACGAACGATGGAGGCGGCGTTTTCAATGTGCAGGTTCCCATCACCGTCGCAGGGTCGGTGTCCGACGTGGACGCTGGAGATTTCGACGCCGACGGGGACCTCGACATCGTGGTCACTGGCCTGTCCGAGACGTTTGTCTACGACAACGGAGGCGGCGGAACCTTCACGCTTGCGGGCCAGGTACCGGCGCCAGCGGGCAGCCTCCTCGGGGGCGCCGTGGTCTCCGCCCACGATCAGAATACGGACGGAGTCGTCGACCTGGTCGTCTCCTACGTTTCGAACCTCAGGTCCGACCACGTCTTCTATCGCGGATACGGCGATGGGACGTTCGCGGCTCCATTCATCCTTCGATCCACCACGGGAACGCTGCTTGACGTTCTCTTTGGGGACTTCGACGGCAACGGAACCATCGACCTGCTCGAGAGCCTCGGGAGCTTCGGCGCGCGCGTCATCGTCTCACCAGGTTTCCCCGGCGGCGGGCTCGACTTCGGGCGCCCACTTCCCCGCGAAGGCAGCGATGTTCTATCGATGACCGTGGGCGACTCGGACCTCGACGGCGTCTTGGAGCTATTCTCTGCGACAGAATCTGGCACCGTGACCCGCAGGCCAGAGGACCCAACCTCCGCAGGCCCCGACTTTGCGGGACAGGCCGAGGAGATCACGCGGACAGCCCTTGACCCCCTTCGAACCGTCGCCGCGGACTTCAACGGGGATGGGATGCACGGCTTCCTCACCGTCTCCAGCGAGTCGGATCGCTGCCTTTGGTGGCCCACGGACGGGGCCGGTGGCTTCCAGTCGCCCCGGGCCATCTTCGAGTTCAACGGCGGGCGTGAGCTGCCGCAGGCGGTGGACCTGGACGGCGATGGCGACACAGACATTGTTCGGCTCCTCAACGGCACGCACCGACCCGCGTGGTACGAGAACGACGGCCTCGGCAACTTCGCGGCGAGGACCCAGCTGACGGGGTTCACCACCACTTTCCAAGATGAGGACCTCGACCTCTTCGCCGATCTGAACGGCGACGGGCTGCTGGACTGGGTCCGCACGTCCCAGACCCCCTCAGCCCTCCAGTGGCAGGCTGGCCTTGGCGGAGGAGCCTTCGGCGCGGCCCAGACGCTCGACCCCACCGGGGACATTCGCAGCAACACCGTCGCCATGGACCTCGATGGAGACGGCAGCCTGGACTTGCTCCATCGGGTCGGCCGCATAGGGATCAACGGACCGGCCCGCTGGATCGGCCACCTCAACAATGGGACCGGCCAGTTCGCCCCTGCCCAGCATGTGGGCTCCATCACCTCGGCACAACGGACGTTCAACGAGTCCTTGCTCCTGACCGGAGACTTCGACGGCGATGGGGTGCACGACCTGCTCTGCCGCTCCAACGAGCCACAGGGTTTCGGCGGAATCCTGAGCGTCTGCTACGGCCTTGGCACCGGCTTCGTCGGCGTCGAACAAGTCGTGGAAACACCGGCGACCACGACCTTCGAGGTGCAAGTGGGCGACTTCGACGGGGATGGGAACGACGACTTCGTCGTCGACGGTTCCCTCTTCCCAGGCAGCCCGAACGGCATCTTGGTCTACCGCTCCCGCGGGACGCGGGCGTTCTTCCCGCGGCAATCGGTCTACGAAGGCTTTGGCCTCTTTGCGACCATCGCCACTGGCGACGCGGACGGCGATGGCGATGACGACATCTTCCTCGCGGGGGTGCGGAACGACGACGTGGGCGTGGTGAGGTCCCTGGCGAAAGGCAATATCGGCGTGCCCTATTGCCTGGGGGCCGTGCCCAACGCGACCGGGGTGGGCGGTGAGATCAACGCTTCTGGCTGCGCTCAGCTCAGCCAGGCAAGCCTGCGTCTCACGGCGACCTCCCTCCCCCCCCAGGCGTTCGGGATCTTCATCACGAGCCAAAACACCGACCTCATCACGGCGACGAATTCGATCGGCGTCCTGTGCCTCGGCGGCTCGATCGGCCGCTTCATCGGGCCGGGCCAGATCGTGCAGGCGGGCGCCGGGGGCGAGTTCGGAATCGACGCAGATCCAGCCGCCCTCCCGACGCCGACCGGAACGACCGCCGCCCTCCCTGGCAGCACCTGGCATTTCCAAGCCTGGCACCGGGACACGGACGCGGGAGTGCCCACCTCCAACTTCACGTCCGCGGTGTCCGTGATGTTCCTCTGATGGGAGTGCCGGGCATCCGGAGAATAGGGACCCTCTTCCCTTTCTTCGGATGCCCGGCATTCGGGTTCACGGCTCACGGCTTCCGGATCTGGGCAGGGCGCGGCAGACTGCAAGCGCCATGACCCCGTCACCCGCCGATCGCTCCTGCCGCGCCATCCGGTACTCACTACCGCTCATCGCCGTCCTCGCTCTCACCAGCGCGGCCGCGCCACCCGAAGGGTTTCCGGTTCCCTTCCCGGACGTGATCCGGGGGAGCGGGATTTGGGTCGCGGTCATCGCGGGCGCGTGGCTCGCCGACCAGCTCGCCAAGCGTGTACTTGTCAAGGCGGTCCGCGCGCTGATCCAACGCTCGGACGCCAAGTGGGACGACCCACTGATCGAGCACAAGGTGTTCGAGAAGCTCGCGCACGTGGCCCCCGCCGTGGTGCTCTACACGTCTGCGCCGGCTCTCTTCGAAGTGGGCAGTCCCTACTTCGAGATACTTCGGCGCGCCGCCAACGTCTGGATCATCCTCGCCGCTGCGCGTGCCCTCAGCGCGCTCCTCGACAGCCTCATCACCTTGGGGCGACGCACGGAGAGCACCAAGGACAAGCCGATTCGAAGCTACGTTCAGGTGGCCAAGATTGTGCTCTGGGCCGCGGCCACCATCTTCGTCGTCGCGATGATCCTGAACAAGTCGCCGTGGGCCCTCTTGACGGGCCTCGGCGCCATGACGGCCATCCTGATCTTGGTCTTCAAGGACTCGATCCTCGGATTCGTCGCCAGCATCCAGATCGCCACCAACGACATGGTGCGCGTGGGCGACTGGATCGCCATGGACACCTACGGTGCCGACGGCGACGTGATCGATATTGGGCTGCACACGGTCAAGGTGCAGAACTGGGATAAGACGGTGTCGACCATTCCCACCCCCGCGTTCATGTCGGACAGCTTCAAGAACTGGCGCGGCATGACGGAGTCCGGGGGCCGACGGATCAAGCGATCCCTCAGCATCGACATGACAAGCGTTCGGTTCCTGAGCGCCGAGGACATCGAACGCCTCAAACGGGTGGAACTCCTCCAGGGTTACTTGGAATCACGGGCGGCCGAGATCGAGGAGTCGAACGCAAAGTCCGGCGTGGATACGTCCTGCCTGGCGAACGGCCGCCACATGACCAACCTCGGGACCCTGCGGGCCTACATGGGCGCCTACCTCGCGTCCCTCCCGGAGATCTCCACGAGCATGACCTTCCTCGTGCGCCAGCTCGCGCCCACGACCGAAGGCATCCCCATCGAGATCTACGTCTTCAGCCGCGAACAGCGCTGGATCCAATACGAAGGCCTCATCGGCGACATCTTCGACCACCTCCTCGCCGTGCTCCCAGAATTCGGCCTGCACCCGTTCCAAAGACCCGCAGGGGCAGATTTCCGAGCGATCAGCGGCTCCCCTAGCGCGGCGCAGCCTGCCGCGGCGGGCTCTTAGGCGCGACATCCTTCGGCTGGGCGCGCCGATACACCTCGAGGGATTCTGGCGCCATGTCGAGGTGCCGGCTCGGTCGCTCGAACGTGACGTGCAACTCGTAGTCGAAGGGCTCGATCTCGCGCGCCCCCCCGAAGGGTCTGAATCCGTCACGGCCCGTGAGGATGTCGTCGTAGAAGTCGAAGTCCTTCGGCGTCATCTTCCCGAGGCTCTTCGTCTCCAGGTCCAAGATCACGCCGAGGTTCCCGTAGTAAGCGGGGTCTTGGCTGAGGTTCTCCACCTGTCGGGCGTACCGGCCTGGCACGACAATCCACTCGGGCCGCTCGTGGACCGAAACGAAGGAGTACCCGTCGGGCAGCATCGGCACGCCAAGGCCCACTCCGCGGACCGTGGGCGCCAGCCCAAGCGTCTGGGGCGCGACCTCCCCGTGCAGCCAGTGATTGAAGCGGTAGAGGGAATCGGCGCGGTACCGGTCGACCACGGCCTTGCCGGAAGCCGCAAGCCCGAACATCACGTAGGCCAGAGCTGCCACCCGGGGGGCTTTCCCTCCCTTCCCATTCCAAAGCGTCCCAAGCAGAGTCCCCACAAAGACCGCGGCCATCGGGAGGAGCGGCATCATGTAGTCGGCCCGGAGTACGCGATAGGTCGTCGCGAAGTAGAGCGCCAGGGTCAAGACGGACGCGGCGATCGCCCACGAGCGAGTACGCAGGATCAGGATCACTGCGCCCACGAGCCCCGGGATCAAAACCCACACCGGACACCCGAGCTCAGCCTGTTCGAGCACGATGCTGGGCGAGAACGCGTCGAGCCGGATCTTGCTCTGGAATTCGTATTCTATGGCCTTCTTGAACCACTCGAAGTCGTAGAGGATTCCGGGCATGAAGGCGATCACCGCGCCGGCGAAAGCCAGTAGCCAGAGGCCCAGGATCCTCGGCAGATCCCGGGGCGCCGCCGCACCGCGCCGCATCGCCATCACGAGGACCAACAAGGACCCCGCGCAGGCGGCCAGGTTCACGTATCTCGTCACGACGCTCAGGCCTTGCACGAACCCGAGAAGCAACGCGTGGCGGTTGCCAATCGCGGGGGTCTTCTCGATGCGCAAGAGGACGTAGAACACGAGGAAGAGCAGCGTCGCGCCCGTGACGTCCGTCTGGGCGAGCGCCGTGTTGCCGACGAGGAGCGGTTGGACCGATCCCGCGGCGACGAACCACGGGGCCCATTCCGGCCGGCCCAGCCGCCGCGCGAATTTGGCGAGGAGCACCAGGAGCCCAAGCCCAAAAACAAGGAGCACCACCACCCGTGAGAACACGAGCGCCCGCTCGTAGCTCGGCTGGCCCGGCAGGCTCTGCTCCGGCAGCTCGAGCCCCATGGCCCCACGCACCGGCCACCAGAGCAGCCCGATCCCCGTGTGCAGAAGATGCGGGTAGCGATAGTCGTGGTACGTCGTCAGCGTGTCCGGGAAGGAGTCGATCGCACGCACGATCTTGGGCTCGTCCGGATGCATGCTGAACTGTTCGTCGTTCAGGAACGTCGACCCCCAAAGAACGGGTACGGCGCGCAAGAGCAGCCCGACCAGCACCAAGATCAGAACAGTTCGACGGCGGGACATGGAGCTTGGGAGGACAAGGGACGCTGGCAGGCGCGCTGGGGGCTCTTCCTCCGCCTTCGATTCACGAGAACGGCGGCCCCGTAGCTTAACGGCTCCACAGGCATTCGGGGACGCCCGGGGAGGGCCCCATGGGTTTCGAGGGAAGGCCCCCACAGAGGTGACCCTCTTCGAGCCGCTATCTCGCGTGAGATGCGATAGCCTCGGCCCCATGGACATGCTCTTCGACGAATCAGGAAGCGCGCGCCTCATCGAGCGCATTCAATCGGTCTCGGCCGACTCCGAGAGGCAATGGGGCAAGCTGGACGCCCCAGGAATGCTGGCCCACTGTCGCCTGGCGGTGGAAACCGGCCTCGGCCAACACGTCTTCAAGCAGAAGCTCATCGGCAAGCTCCTCGCTTGGACGGTGAAAGGCAAAATGCTGGATAGCCTCGAGCCGTTCAGCCAGAACAGCCCCACCGATCCCGCCATGATCGCCGCGAGCCCTGGCGACGTGGAAAATGAAAAGGCCGCCCTGATCGAAGCGGTCAAGGCTTTCAGCGCCAAGGGCCCGTCCGGCATGCCAGACGGCCCCCACCCCTTCTTCGGCAAGATGTCACCGGACCAGTGGAACCGGCTGATGTCCAAGCACCTCGACCACCACCTGCGCCAGTTCAGCGCCTGAGGGACCGCCGGTGCTAACGCCCTCCGGGTGAACGCGCCAAGTCCGTTGGCGCGAACACCTGGCGGTGAAGCGTCTCCCCCTTCGGCCCGATGAAGGTCGCCTCGACCTTGACGGGTTCGCCGCCTGTGGCGCCCGTGACGTCCAGGATCAGCGCCACGAAGTTGGCCTTCGCGTCCCACAGCAGGCCCTCATGGGGCGCGGCCGCGGTGGCGATATGGTGATTGGCAAGGGGCGATGAGATCAGCTCGATTGGCGCGTAGCCAAGCGCCGCTTCCGCGCCCACGTGCCGGATGACCCGCGGGCGATGAATGTCTCCGCCCACGAGCACAACACCCTCGACGCCGGCTGTCCCAAGCGCCGCGAAGATCGCGTCTCGCTCGGCCGACCAGGTGCCCCAATGGTCGCGCTTGCCGGGGCGGACAGCGCCGTTCCAGACCATGCCGCAGGCGAGCACTTTGATCTCCGCCGTGGACCCCGTTACCCCGTCGATCAGCCACTCACGCTGGGTCTTCCCGAGCAGCGAAGGCACCTCTGGGTCCTCCCCGAGCGCTTCCTCGTCGCCGAACCAACGCGTGTCCAGAACGAACACCTCCACCGGGCCGCGCCGGAACTTGGAGTAAACGCCCCGGCTCCCGTCGCCCACGTCGGACTGAGGGTGGTACTCGAGGAACGCCTGACGGGAGTTCTCGCGCCCGGGCTGGGCCCCCACCTGATCGTTGGTGGCGAAGTCGTGGTCGTCCCAAGTGCTGGTGACCGGCACGCTCGCGGCCAAGGGCCGAAGCTCTGGGATCTGCCAGAACTCGGCGTAGCGCTGGCGCTGGTGGGCGAGCTTCGTCGAGTCGATGTAGGGCGTATCCCCCAACAGGACGAGCGCCTCTGGCTCCATCCTCTGGATCGCGGTCCAGATGGGCTGGGATTCAAAGCGATCGTGACTCGCGCACGATCCAAACGCGAGGCGTGCGCCTGTGATCTGCTCCGCTGGGGCCAGCGTCCGGAAGCTCCCGCTGCCAGCACCGAGCGCCACGCTGTAGAGCCGTCCCGGCTGAAGGCCTTCCACCGGCACTTCCACCGTGTAGTCCCGCTCCGGCGCCGCCAGGAGCTGGCCCGAAGCCACCTCGAGCTCGCCGAGCTTCACGCTGTACGGAATCGCGACCTCCTGATCCCCGAGGGCCCGGCCCCAGAGCCGCACGCTCGTCTCCGTAAGCGTCCCGATCACGGGTCCAATCACCGCCACGTCGGGGCGGGGCACCGGCGTGCTTTCGATCACGACGAGATTAGAGAGGCCATTGCCGAACCGCTCAAAGTCCCGGAAAGACCACTCGAGCTGCCCCTTCGGCGTGACCTCCACCGCTTGGGGCTGGCCCTTTCCCCCATGGCAGTTGCCAAGGATGAGGTTGCCATTGCGCAGTTCCTGCACGCACGTCGTCCATGCGAAACGCACGCCCTCCAGTTCGTCTTGGGTGAGATCCCAGACGATCTCACCCGCTGGATTGACACGCAGGAACGAGTGACCGTTCCCCGTGGAGATTAGCGTGTCTCCGCCGCGGAGCCGAATGGCGCCGAAGGCCTGATTGCCGTGGGCATCGAAGCCATGGCCGCCCGCGCGGGGCTTTCCAAAGAGCGGGACGTCGAAGGACCAGACGGCCTTCCCTTCGCGCGTGTACTCGCGAATCACACCGTCGCCTTCGTGGGCCACCAGGAAGGTGCCCGACGGCGTCGGTCGCACGAGGCGCGTGTCCCGATGGGCATCGGCTTTCGAAACCTGGAGCGGGAACGAGTCCGTGATCTCCCCCTTCGTGTCCACGAAGACGATCCGCGACCGGCCGGACTCCGCGACCATGGTGGTGCCGTCATCGAGCCTGCGGAAGGAGTGGATTTCCACGGGCCCCTCCACGTCCGTTGGTCCTTGGGCGTCGTAGCTCCAGAGCACTTCGCCGGACGCGGTGTCCACTTCTACGACGCGCGTCCAGTTCTCCTGGAACAGGACGCGGCCGTGACCGCCCTCCGTGTCCCCGAGCCACTGTAGATCGTGCAGCCCGCTCGTCCTCCCCTCCCATAGGAGCTTTGGATGACCGATCGCCGTTTCCCGAAAGAGAGCCACGCGCTTCTTCGACGCGTCGGCAGCGAGGATTCGGCGGGGCTCCCGCGCGGGCACCCCTGAAAAAGGAGCCCGCAGGCCACCCACTTCGGCAGCGGTCCCAAAGAGTATGGCCTCCCCGAGATGCTCCGCATGACGAAGGGTCTCCCGTACGTCCGCGGTCACTAGCGTGCCGTAGAGATTCAGATATCGCAGCCCAGGGGCACGCTCCAGGAGCGAGCGCACGCCCGCGTCGGATATCGACGTGCGCTCCAGGTGGACCCGCTCGAGCGCCGGGAGCTCCGGCAACGAGGCCAGCGCCGCGTCGGTCACCTCGGTTCCCGCGAGCCCCAGCTCGAGGACCTCCCCGGCGATGTCCGCGAGGGCCGCAAGACGCTCCCCCGTGGGCACGGCGCGGCGATGACTCCACGTGACCGATAAGGGCGGTGGCTCGCCGGGTGCCGCTTCGGCCCCGCGCACGTTCTCGATGCGCGCGCCGGTGGCCTGGCGGATCGCTTCCATCCGCGCCGCCCGCCGTGTCGCCGCGCCCTCCGCGTATTCGAGGCCGTTCCTGAGACTCTCCGCATCAGCACCGGCCTCGATCCACGACTGGATCGCGGCGATCGACGCCGGGTCGAGCCGCTCCCCTTCGGGCGGCATCGCATCGGGATCGTCCACCGGGAGCGTCATCCGGTACAGCAACTCGCTGTCCTCCGGACTCCCAAGGTCCACCTGTCCGAGCCATCCTTCGACCCCGTCGAGGCGCAGGCTGCCCTTGGCCTTGTCCGCACCGTGGCAGGAGTAGCACGTCTCCCGCACGGCCGCCGCCGCCGAGTGCAGGGCATCGTCGACAGCGGGGGCCCCTTCGCCGAATGTGGTGGCGGCGGTGCCCACGCCGAAGAGCCCCAGCGAAACATGACCAAGCCAACCGACCGCGCCACCGCTCATGCGATCACCTGGTGAATCGGTTCCGCGCCTTCAACGCCCACCAGCTTCTGATCGAGCCCACCGAAGGGATACGTCAGCCCGTTGGGATCGAGCCCCATCAGGTGCAGGATCGTCGCGTGCAGGTTCTTCACATGGAAAGGATCGAGCACCGCCTTCGCCCCAAGCTCGTCGGTCTCCCCCACGCTCACGCCACCCTTCACGCCGCCGCCGGCGAGCCACATGGTGAAGCCGTAGGAGTTATGGTCGCGGCCCGTGCCCTTGTCGTACTCAGCCGTGGGCTGACGTCCGAATTCGCCGCCCCACACCACCAGCGTCTCGTCGAGCAGCCCGCGCCGCTCCAGGTCCACGAGCAACCCCGCGATGGGTCGATCCGTGCGGCCCGCGTGGCGAGTGTGATTGAGCACCAGGTCGCCATGGGCGTCCCAGTTGTCGTCGTTGTGCCCTCCCCCTGAGTACACCTGGATGAAGCGCACACCGCGCTCCACAAGGCGCCGCGCGAGCAGGCACTTGGCACCGAACCGCCGCGTCTCCGGTTGGTCGATGCCGTAAAGGGCGCGCGTCTCCTCCGGCTCCGCCGCAAGGTCCACGGCCTCGGGGGCCGCCGACTGCATGCGATAGGCGAGTTCGAACTGCTGAATGCGCGCCTCGAGTTCGGGGTTCTGGCGGCGGGCCGCCGAATGCACGCCGTTCTCCTCACCGAGGTGATCCAGGAGCGCCCGTTGGGCCCCCGCGGACATGCCCTTGGGCCTCGCCAACGCCAGGATCGGCGTGCCTTCGGTGCGCACCTGCACGCCCTGCAAGGACGCCGGCATGTACCCGCTCGTCCAGTTCTTCGCGCCGCTGATCGGACCGCCCGACTCATCCAGCATCACGACGTAACCAGGCAGGTCGTCGTTCATGGACCCGAGGCCGTAGTTCACCCAGCTCCCGAGGCTCGGGTGCCCTGAGGTGATGCGGCCGCAGTTCATGTTGAGAAGCGCCGACCCGTGGATCGGGCTCTCCGCGTACATGGAGTGCACAAACGCGAGCTTGTCCACTTGGGTCGCCAGGTGCGGGAAGAGGTCGGATACGTACTTGCCGCATTCCCCATACTGGCGGAAGCGCCACTTCGGCCCCACGACCCGCCCGCCGCCGCGTTTGCCCTGGCGGCCGAACGTCGGCACGTCAATGGTCTTGCCGTCCAACCTGTAGAGATCCGGCTTGTAGTCGAACGTGTCGACCTGGCTCGGGCCGCCGTACATAAAGAGGAAGATGACGTGCTTCGCCCGGGCCATCGCCGCGGGAGTCACCGGCCGCGCCGCGTGGGCAGAGGACTTGAGCATCTCCGATCCGAGCATCCCGGTCAGCGCCACCGAGCCAAAGCCGGCGGCGCTGTCCCAAAGGAACTTGCGCCGGCTCATGAACCGCTGGGCGGACGCCGAAGGCGCCCCTCCCAAAGGGCGGCAGGCTTTCCCATCCTGGAGTTCGCTCGACGGCCCCAGACCTTGATCGTGTTGATTCGCCATCAGTCCACCCACATGAATTCGTTGCGGTTCAAGAGTGCGAGGGCAAAGAGCCGCCGCGCCGATTCCAAAGTCTCCCCGTGATCCGCCATCACGGTCCGGATGAGCTCCGCCCCGCGGGCGGCCTCACCCTCGTTCGGCCCCCTGCCCAGGGCCTTTTCGATCGCGGCTGCGCACCAGGCTTCGTCGCCCTGGGACCCCACGCTCTCTGCCAGGGCCAGCGCGACGCTCTGGGCGAACGTCCCGTTCAGCGTCAGGAGTGCCTGGGTCGGCACGTTCGTCGGGAACCGGGAAGGGCACGGGAGGTCTGGGTCCGGTTGATCGAGGGCGGCGAGCAGCGGCTCGCGCAGGCTGCGCTTCACGTGAACGTACAGGCTGCGCCGCACGGCGTCGGTCCCCTGGGCCTTGCCCCACGCGGCGTTCGGCCGGGACGAGGTCGCCAGGACCTCCGGCGCCAGGGGCGGAAACACCCATGGCCCACCGAGGGTCTCGTCAAGGTCGCCGCTCACGGCGAGGGCCGCGTCCCGGAACTCTTCGGCGGTCAACCGATGGGGATCGAAGCGCCAATAGAGGTTGTTGCGCGGGTCGATGGATTCCGCCGCGGGATCGCCCGCGCTCGCCATGCGATAAGTGCGGCTCTTCATGATCCATCCCTCGAGGGACTTCACGGACCATCCACGATCGATCAGCTGCCAAGCGAGTTCGTCGAGCAGCACCGGGTGGGTCGGCTGCTCCCCGAGGCGGCCAAAGTCCCCGGGCGTGCGGCAGAGCCCGCGCCCGAAGAGCTTCTGCCAAACGCGGTTCGCCTGGACCCGAGCCGTGAGATGGGCGCCGCCGTCGAAGGCCCAATCCGCAAGGGCGGTGCGGCGACCGCTGGTCGCCGCGCCCTCGGGGACAGGGGGGATCGAATAGGATGCCGCCCCCGCGCGGGCCCCACGGCGCCACGCCGAAGGAAGGCCGGGTGCGACCACATCCCCAAGGGCATGGACGCTCCCCCGCAGCTCCACGTGCTGGGCCTCGGGCTCCCCGCCGCGCTCGTACACGACCTGCGCCGGGAACGGTTCCACAACGGGCCGCCCGAGGTGGCCCTTGCGGAGGGTCAGTAGCTCCTGGGAGCGCTGGGCGTCCGGGCCATCGCCCTCGCTGAGCGCCTGCGCCCCCACCAAGATTCCGTCCACCGTGGATAGGTCGAGGTGCGTGTCGAGCCCCACGTCGATGTACTGGCCGCCCGCCGTCTGATGACAGTGCACCGCAAGCACATTGCGCCCGACCACCAAGGCCTGAAGCGCTTCCGGCCCCAGCTGATAGTCCTTGTACGTCACCTGAAAGCCCGCGCGTTCGAACACCGGAACGCCATTCAGGAACACCTTCACGTCCTCGTCGTGGTGAAGCCTCACGCGCAGCGCACGGGGAATCGACTCGAGCCGAAACTGCGTCCGAAGCAGGATGTCCGGCGTCTTCCAGTCGGTCCCGATCAACGCGCCTGGCGTGCCCTTCGTCCCGAAGCCGCCGTTGGCCGTGGGCCAATCCCGCGCATCAAAACCGGGCGTCGCCCAGCCATCCAACGGCGGGGTCATGGAGTACTTCCACTCCGCTCCGCCCATGCGAGCATCATGCACGAGAGTCGCGGGGGCATCGCTCGAGCCCTTCGCCGCCGCCGCGACGAGCGCCGCGATCTTTGCGTCGACTTCGGTCACGGCCTTGTCGCGTTCCACCGTCGTCCAAACCCCTGGAGCCCCCTTCCCCGCCAAGGCTCGGGTGCCGCCGTACCTGTATCCCTGGACGCCGCGGAAATGCGCGGTCAGCGCGAAGTAGTCCTTCTGCGAGACGGGGTCGGCCTTGTGGTCGTGACAGCGGGCGCAGCCCATGGTGGTGGCGAACACCAGTTGGCTGAACGTGTCCACGATGTCGGCGCGCTCATCGGACAGCGCCTGGGGCCGGTCGGACGGCTCGTCGTCCCAGACGCCCAAGCGATACACGCCCGTCGCAAGCATGGCCCGGGTCGCTTCTTCGCGGGAACCCATGGAGGCAGCGTATTCGTCACCGGCCATCTGGAGCTGGACGAAGCGGTCGTAGGGAAGGTCCTCGTTCAGGGCGTCCACGACCCAGTCGCGGTAGCGCCAGATCGCCTCCTTGGGACTGTCGCGCTCGTACCCGTTGGTCTCCGCATAACGCACGAGATCGAGCCAAGCCCGGGCCCCGTGGACGCCGTATTGCGGACTCGCTTGGAGCTCGGCCAGCAGCCCGTCCCAGGCCGCGTCGAAGCCGAGTTCAGCGACCGATGCACCAAAAGCCGCACGGTCCTCTGCGGTGGGAGGCAGGCCCGTCAGGGCCACCGTGGCCCGCCGGAGAAGGGTCTCGGGATCGGCTGCGGCCGCCGCATGCAGATCGGACGCCGCACGGCGCTGCTCCACATGGAGGTCCACCGGATGATCCCCGGCGGCAGCCATGGTTACGGCTGACGCGGGGAGCGCGGGCCGCTCGAGGGCACGGTACGCCCACCACGGATCTTCCCCTTGACTCGCGCCCCCGCCGCCATCCGTGGGGCCCGCGAACGCTGGCAGCCAGCACCACGCGCAAAGAGCGAATGCGATCGGAACCAGCCATCGCCGGAGATGGACGTCGAGTCGATTTCTTCCCATGGGGTTGGCGGCCGGTGAGATGCAGTCCCGCCCGGCGATGGACACCCTAACAGGCCGTTGAACAATTCAACTATCCAGAAAGCCGCCCCTCGAACGCCTCGCGGC
>CAJXRJ010000040.1 GCA_913058555.1 uncultured bacterium | reverse complement strand
GGAGTAACGCGCTTCGACGCGTAGCGCAGCGCCTTCGCCCGGAGCGAGCACGAATCGATCGGGCTTCAGCGAGAGCGAGACGACCTTCGGTGCTGTCGCAGCGTCGTTCGGCGCGCCCGCGCGGACCCAGTTCAAAAGCGCGTTGTAGTCCTCATCGCCGGCCGCGAGAACGGCACCACCCGTATGGGGCACCGATGCCGTTGCCTTCGTGAGCAGGAGGCTCTCGGAAGGGAACGCAAGGTCCAGCCGGCGCCCGAAGCGCTCCGAGAGGAGCCGCGCATGATCCCCCTCGGCGTCGTACCCAAAGAGGGATAGGTGGAAGCCGTCCTGCCCTTGCGAGGAACCATGGCAGGCTCCAGCGTTGCAGCCGCGGGCGGTCAAGACCGGCAGCACGTCATTCAGGAACGAGGGCACTGGCGGCTCGCTGTCATCGCCCACCACACGGGCCGCGAGCCGCGCACGCGGGCTGGCCGCGGCAAGGCTCGACTCGGAATCCGACCCCTTCGGCGGTGACGCCTTCTTCGACGGCGTGTCCGACGCGTCCGCGGGCAGCCCTCCCTTCGGCGGGGAGGCACCGGGCGCCTTCGCCGGAGCCTGTGTGGGCGCCACCTCCTTGGTTGGTTCCCCTTTCGGATCCGTCTGAGGCTCTTGGTCGGGCTTTGGAATGACCTCTGCCGGCGCCCGTTCGGTGGAAACGCGCGCAGCATGCTCCGCTCGCAGCCGCTCCAGCATGGACGCCGACGCTTTGGTCGGTGCCCCGGAGGTCACGGCCGTGGGCGCCTTGCGCTGCACCCTCAGCTCGAGGCCTGACAGGGCCTGGACCACGACGCCGTCGGCCACCGGGACGCGCGCCTCAAGCCCCAGGCCCCGGTGCCGCCCGATAGGCGCCTTGGGGCCCACACGCAGCGGGAAGGCCAGCTCCGTCTCGCCTTCGGGAAGCGTGCGTGCTGCGCTGCCGACGTCGTGGGGAAGGCCGACCAACGCGATTTCCAGCGCCCCATCCGGCGCGCTTTCCGAGCGGGTGAAGGAGACGGTCAGCTCACCCTCGGCCCCACGTTCCACCACCGCGCCCCGCGCCTTCAGCGCAAGGATCGGCTGCCCGACGGTGAGCGGCGCGAAGTCACTGGCGATGCGGACTCCGACGCCGTCCAGCGGCGACTCTGCCCATGCCAGCACCTGCGCCTCGCCGATCCCCGCGTCACCGGCCGCCTCGAGCGTGAACGTCGCCTCGACGGCATCGCCTTCGAGTCGCTGCGAGCCGGGGACACGGACCCCTGCGGGGAGGCCCGCGAGGCCGACGACCACCGGGGCCCCAAAGCCCTCGGCGCGCTCGAGCGACACGACGACGTCTAGCTTGCCCGAACGCACCAAGGGCGCCCCCGGCACGTGAATCGCCACGTCGAAGGGTGTCGATTCGGTGACGGCGATGGGCAGACGCTCCTGGACGTGCGCCTGTAGGACAGTGTTGTTTCTGCCGGGCACGACCACTAGCTCGTTCCGCAGCGACCCACGTGTGCCCGCATTGGCTCCCGCGACCGTCGCATGGGCCTCGACGTTGGCGTGGCCGAGCGGAGCGTCCGCGTGCGCTTCGAGCAACGCGATGACCTGGCTGCCGCGAATCGGAGCCCCGAGCCCGCCCGCCGCGACCCCCTCGGGCAGGCCGCGCAGCTCAAGGGAGAGCGCGCCCTTCAGGTCGGTGCGCTCCAGAGCGAAGGGCACGTAGGTGCGCCGGCCGCGCGCGACACTGAACTCCCTGGCCTCACCGGCCAGCGAGACATCGACCCACGGCGCGACGGGTGTGACCTCCAGGCGATAGACGAAGGTGAGGCCCCCGCGCTCCAGGTAGTCACCCACCGTGATCGTGACCATCCCGGCCTCCTTGGAGGTGAAGCGCGTCACCGGATCGAGGCCCTCTGCGTCGTCGGCGCGCGCACGGCGCCCGTCGGGACCGCGCACGACGAGGGTCGCATCGAGCGGCGAGCGCAGGCGCCGCGCCCAAATGGCGACGTCGACCGCCTGGCCCGCGGCCAGCTCCAACTGGAAGGTATCCACGTCGCCAGGCGTGCCCAGGACCCCCTCCACGGCGACGCCGCCCTTGCCAGGTGAGGGCAGGGTGGTCGCATCCTTGCGGCTGTCGTTCGGCTCGACCTCGCGCGACGCAGGCTGGGACGAGACCCGCAGCACGAGCGGCGCCAGGCTCGCCTCCGGCCACCACAAAGCCGTGCCCCGCGGCGCCCAGCCTGCCGTGCCGCTGAGCCCGTGTACCCGCGGCGTCGCCGACCCCAGCAGCCGTCCCTCCCCGAGCAGCATCCGTGGGGACAGGGCGGTGCCGGGCTCGAGGGATGCAACCGCCAGGTCACCGGCAACCCGCGGCTGCGCGCCCGCGTCCACGTGCAGACGGTAGCGCGCATCCCGCGCGCCGCCGCGCGCGGCATCCCGCAAGCGCACAAAACACAGGCCATCCGCGGGCACCACGGCTTCCACGATGGAGTCGCGGCGCGCCAGGCTCGAGTCATCGTTGCGGGCGAGGGTTGTCCCCTCGGCGTCGAGGACCTCGACGAGCGGATCGAAGTTGCGGCATCCCAGGCGAAGGGCCTCCACAACAGCACGCACCGGCGTCCCAGGCGGAGCTTTGAACGCGAAGAGATCCTCGTCCTCGCTGGTGATCGTGCCGTGCACCGTGACGCCAAGCGCCAGCGCCTGCGCGGAAGTCCGAGCGCCATTGGGCTCGACCTCGTCGACGGTCGCCAGCGCGCCCACATGGAACATGAGCGCGTTCGAGAGGCCCCTGCGCGTGCGCACTCGCACGGTGTACGGACCCAGCGGCGCGTCAGGCGCCACCATGAGCCGCGCGCGGATGCGGCCCGCTTTTGGGGACTCGATCTCGCTGGCCGAGAGTCCCGGGTGGTCGAAGACGAGCGCCTCTGCTCCAGCGAAGGCCTTGCCCCTCAGCTCGATGGCAACGGCCGTCCCGCGCTGGGCACCCGGGGGTTTGAGGGATTCGAGCCTCACGGACTGGGCCGCGCCAAGCGCGCAAAGCAAGAAGCCGATCAGGATCCGCGCTCCGAACGGGAGGAGGTCGCGAAGGGGCTGCCAATGACCGGACGACCTCACGCGAGGAGCCCTTCGAGGAAGCGGCCGCCTTTCACGAGCCGCACGGGACGATTGCCCGCAGGGAGCACGGTGTCCGGATCGATACCAAGGAGCGTGAAGACCGTGCGGGCGAGGTCCTCGGGTCGCACGGGGTCCTCTTCCACCGCGGCCGCCGTCGAATCCGTTCGGCCGTACACGTGGCCGGCCTTAACGCCCGCACCGGCAAGCACGATCGAAAACGCCCCTGGCCAATGGTCGCGTCCGCCATCGGGGTTGATCTTGGGGGTGCGGCCGAACTCCGTCGTCACGAGCACGAGGGTCTCATCCAGAAGGCCGCTCGCGCGCATATCCCGAAGCAGCGCGGCGAGCGCCTGGTCCACGGGCGGCATGCCGCGGCGGAGGCTCCTGTCGATTCGCTGATGGTGATCCCATCCACCGATCCCGACGGTGACGTAGCGGGCGCCGGCGGCCACGAGCCGCCGGGCGAGCAAGAGGCGCTGCCCCGCGGCGCTACGCCCATAGCGGTCGCGCAGCTTCTTGGGTTCCGCCGTGATATCGAACGCCGCGCGCGCGTCCGGCGAATCGAGCAGTTCGTAGGCGCGCTCGTAGAACGCTGACATCGCAGCGGGCCCATCTGCGCCGCGTGCTTCATCGGCGAAGTGCGCGTCAACAATCTCGCGGAGCTGGCGACGGCGCGCGTCACGGGCCCCGTCGACATCCTTCGGTGCCGCGAGGTCGCGCACGCCGTATCCTCGACGGGCCGGATCGGAGCCCAGCGCGAAGGGCGCGAAGCTCGTGGAGAGGTAACCGTTCCCCGCGAACGCGTCGGGCGAGTTGGGCACGCAAACATAGGGCGGGAGCGAACGTTGGCCGCCGAGCTGCTGGGCAACAACACTGCCCATGCTGGGGTACACCAACGCCTGGCTCGGTGCATACCCCGTCAGCATCGAGTGCGCCCCGCGTTCATGGGCAGCGTCGCGGTGGGTCATGGACCGCACGACGCAGAGTTCGTGGGCGACCTTCGCGAGGCGCGGCAGATGACGCGAGAACTGAAGCCCATCGACGCTCGTGCCGATCGCCCTGACCGATCCCCGGTAAGCCGCCGGCGCGTATGGCTTCGGGTCGAATGTCTCCTGGTGCGCCAGCCCACCAGGCAAATGAACATGCAGGACACCCTTGGCGCGAACGGGCCGCCCCGCCGGGGTTTCCTGGGCATGGGCGCGGAGCGCGAGCAGGTCAGCGAAGCCGAGGCCGGCAAGGAGGCCGACCCCCATTGCCTCGCGCCGGTTGGGGCGTGGACTGATCATGGGGAGACGCGGTCAAAGGGTGAAGCAGCGAGTCCAGCATAGGCGTGCCCGGGCGGCCCCGGAGCATTTTGCGGAGCTTGCACTCGCTGTCCTCAGTTGAAGCACTCGACGCCTGCGCTCGCTGGCGCGCCATAGACCCCGGCGGTAGACGGCGGGGTCGCGCTGCTGGCGTTGACCCAACGATCTTCGTGCCGTCTCGCCTTACCTTGCCCGAACACCGGTGCACGCCGAGTCAGCACCCATGCTTGGGGCCAGCCCTTCGCAGCATCGAGCCGCCCCGCTCCCCGCGATGGATCCATCCACGGGAGCAAGGGGCGAGTCGGCGCGGCCGCGCACCAGGGCGAACTGGCGGAGGCGGCGATGACTCCGGGCTACCGGAAGTCCACGGTCGTCGCGTCGGCGAATCCGTATCCGAAGCTACCTGCCACGTCGCGGTGCCAGGCCTGGAAGGACCAAGACTGCCCCGCCATGACGGTCGTGAATCCTGAGTGAGTGGGCATCGCCGTGAGGTCGAGCGCCAGGGAGAACTGGCCTGCCGCGCCCGAGCTCAGCACTTGACCCGGCCCGGTGATGCGCGAGATGGCACCGGCCAAGCACAACGACGCTCCGCTCGTCGACGGGACGAAGCCAGTGTCGCGACTCACGATGAAGATCCCGAACTGCTGCGGCGGAAGATCGCTCGCCACTAGTGTGAAGTTGTTGTCGGTCGCGATGTCGGACCCAAACGCGTCCACTTTGCCCCGCGCCCCGGTCGAGTTACGGTTCACAACGCACACGGCCTTGCCGATCGCGCCCACGCCGCGCTCCACGGCTCCAATGTCAATCATCGGTGCAGGCCCCACGCCGGTATCCACGGTCTGAGGATCGTCGACACGGCGTCGGTTCAACAGGAAGTCGCCGATGCCGGGCGCCGCTGGATCCAAGGGGCCGCCGGCGTCGACCGCGGGCGATCCTGCCATGGGTTCGAAGTCCCCGCCCATCGGATCCGTGAGCATCGGGTCGACGCTGAGGTTCCCCGTCCCGCCGCCCGTCCAGCCTTGGATGATCGAATAGCTCACCTGGGGCGATGCGGATCCGCTTGACACCCAGACTTGTGAATCCGCTCCGGAGCCTCCGCCATTACCGACGTTGCCCCAAAGAATCGAATGGGTCACCGTCAACGGAAACCTCACGATGATCAATCCCCCCCAACCGCTGGCCAAGGCACGATTCCCGTAGATCGTGCAGCCATCGACCTGGAGGGCACTCGAGTCGTCGGAGTTGGCGTAGATCGCGCCCGCGCCCCAGGGCGCCCGCGCTTCATTCATCGCGAAAACGGAGTTCTGCACGGTCACGTCCAGCGAACTCCCATCCAGCCAAAGGGCCCCTCCACCCCCGGCACTATTGCCGCTGAACTCGCAGGAGTCGATTCGGAGCTGGCCTGTGCCACCCATCCACAGGGCCCCGCCCCACGTACCCACGCGGTTGTCCAGGAAGCGGCAGTTGAAGAGGTTCACATTCCCTCCGAACACTGTCCGTGCCGCGATGGCGCCCCCCTCGACCTGGGCGGAGTTCTGCCGGAACGTGCAGCTGGTGAAGCTAACCAGGACCCCCTGTGCTCCCCCTACCTGTACAGCCCCGCCGATCTGTTGACCGTTCCACGCATACCCGCCTTCGATGGTGATCCGATTGAACAGACCGTCTACGTTCCAAAGGGCCAACAGGTGCCCGGTGTTATCAGCCTTCGAGCCGCCAGGAGATCCATCGTCGCCCAACAGATCCCCGTCCAAGATCGTCTGAGCGGCACCCAACGGCGGTCGTTCGCCAAGCGTGCTCTCTCCGCCGGCAAACCCACCGTACATGCGTATCCGTCCGTCAATCGCATAGGTAAAGCGGCCGAGTTCTTGATCCCGGGTAGGCCGGTAGCGCCCTTCGGCGACCCAGATGACATCGGCGGGGGTGCGGGCGATGAGTGCCTCATCCAGCCCCCCCTCGCCTTGGAAAGCGTCCGCCCACGACGTGCCATCATTGGCCCCCGTGGTGAGGCCTGCGTCGACGTAAATCGTGTCCGCGAAGGAGGGCGAGATTGTCAGGCAACCGGCAGCGAGAAGAGCCGACAGAGAATGATTCATGGGAGCGAGCGTGGTTCGGGAAGCAGCGAGTTCTCCGAGCGTAGCCCGGCGCCGAAGATTCAGCTACGGAAGCAGTCGCATCACTGATTTCAAGTCTCGCCCTGTCCCCGTACGTGCTTCCGCGGTACCGAATGCGAAAGGGGAGGACTTCCCCAAAGTGTGGCCAGCCAGGCTGGTCCTGTGCCGCAGAGACCTGCGCAGGATCCCTAGCCCAGCCGCTTCTTGCAGTCCCGTTTGTCGGGGGCGGCGAGCTGACTGAGAGCGGCGTAGGGCACGAACCAGATGGCGATGATGAAGAAGCTCGACGTCGAGTTGTTCAGCTGATCGAAGAAGATCGCCTGCAGCAGCATCGCCGCAGCGGCCAAGAGGGAAACCCCAATGATCGCGGCGGTCGCCTGCTTGGGGCTCAAGAGCGCGCGCTTGGCTGCCTCATCTCCGCACGTGAGAACCTTCACGCCGCTGAGCAGGCGGCTGATCCATCCCTGCTCCAGACGGTGTTCGCGGGCAAGCTCCGCCGGGGAACCGAGCCGCTCCGTGGCCCGCTGAAAGGCCTCCCGAGGATCTAGGCCGGCCTGCACCATCTCGTCCGCGGTGCAGAGGAGGTGGTCCACCAGCTCATCGATGCGCTCTTGGCTCCGGGGACCGGGCCCGTGGACTCGCTCCGCCCATTCCTGGGCGGCTTTCGCTAGCTCGAACATGCGGGGGTCTCCTTGAAGCTTTGGAGCAGGGCGAAGACATCGCTCCAGGACTGGCGCTGCTGGTTGAGGGCGACGCGACCGGGCCTGCGCAGTGAGTAGTACTTGCGCTTGCGGCCGCTCTCGGCCTGGCCCCAGTAGGACTTGACCAAGCCCTGCTTTTCGAGGCGGTGAAGGATGGGGTAGAGCATGCCTTCGGCCCATTGCATGCGACCGTCAGAGGCCTCGGCAATCTGCTGGATGATCCCGTAGCCGTAGCTGTCCCCCCCCTCGAGGATGCTCAGGACGAGGGGCGTGGCCGAAGCGGCGACGAGGTCCTTGGAGTGGGCCCGGGGATGGGCCCCGGCCCTAGGTGTTCTAGGTGTCACCCCCGGACTATACCTAAGAATCCTAGGCATAGGTTGAGCGTTCGCCCCCATCTGTGCCGCCGAGCCATCTGAGCCCCCAAGAATAGGGCATTAGTCCTGCCAGGCCTTCGACACAACGCCGTCGGCGAATTCGACGAACGTGCTCCGCGCGACCTGGCTGCGGTTGGTGTCGCTCAGGAGGAGGAATACCTTGGCGCTACTGTTCCGCGACTCGTACGACGTCCAGCGCCAGACCTCGGTGAGCCCGTCGACCGGGGTCTGGCTCGTGGGGTCGCCGAGCAGCGTCGTGACGTAGCCCTTGGTGACGCCTGGCTCGATCTGCTCGAGGGTCGACCTGGAGACGAAGCTGCCGGAAACGTCGTGCCCGCTGTCCGACACGATGACGCAGCCAGGCGTGAGGGCGAGCGTGGCAATGCCGACGAGGGCGGTCATGCGCCGGACCATGGGGGCGAGTGGGAAATGGAAGCAGTTCATAGCGATCTTAGGGGTCGTGGGTGGACGGTGCGCGGCTACGGGATAGGTCCGCGACCAAATCGAAAGGCCAAAGCCCATCACGGCTTGAAGTAGAAGCCGAGGCCAGGGAAGCCCTGGACGTGCGCGTGGGTCTGCGACTTGCCCCGGTACGTGGCCGTGACCTTCCCAAGCGGCTCGGCGCTCGCAAGGACCACGTAGCCTGAGGCGTCGGTGACCCCGAGCAGCTCGCCGGTGTCCGTGCGGGTGAAGCGCACGCCCTCGATGGGCTTCTTGGTCGCGAAGTGAGCAGGCACTCCATCAGGCACGGCGCGCCACTCGGCACTGAGGAGGCATCCGTTGCCCTCCACCATCTGCGGGGCAACCCCATAGAAGCGCCTCCCCTCGTGGGTGCCCTCAAAGAAGTCGTCGCGGGTCCCCACCACCGGAATGTAGCCGGGCGCCTGGACGATCCAGTGGATGGGACGGCCGTCGTCTGGGACCGATGTGATCCACGCGCCATCCGAATGGGGCCCCCCGTAGGAGTACTGCTGGCCAGTGCCGACCCGCTGCTGATACTCCACTTCCACCCCATCGGGAACCCGCAGCCGTAGGCCGAGAACAGTCATCTCTTCGCCCACGTCGATCGTGATCTTGTCCTGGTTCGGCTCGATGGTGATCGGCCCGATACGGTCGTAGGACCGCGTGTAGAAGCTCAGATCTAGAAACACCGGGCGCGCAGGCACGTGCTGAAGAACCAAGGACCCGGTCCATCCCGCTCCCTTGCGGCGGCAGTCGATCGACGACAAACGCTCGAATGCCCCCTGCTCCACGTTGTCGTACGCCGCGAGATCGATCGCGAACGGCGCGCTTCCCTTCTTGGACACGAGGGTGACCGTGACGGGGCGAAGGTCACTCTTCTTGCGCACCTTGAGGGTGACGTCTTCGAAGCCCGTGAACTCCCGCTGGACGGCCAGCCGCTCGTAGCCTTCGCAGGTCACGTGGAGGTGCAAGGCTCCGTGCGGGATGCCGATGAACCTCGCGCGCCCTTCCCCATTGGTCACAGAGCTGCCATAAGCGTCGCCGTGACCGCGATGCCAGTTGCTTGACTGATTGATCGAAACATGGGCACCCCCGACCGGGGCGCCGGTTCGTTCGTCCACCAAGGTGAGGCGCTGAACCATCTCGTTGCACCGAATCGCCAGGCTGGGCTCGTCGCCGAGGTTCTGGCCGCGGCGGACCTTGGCATGGAAACTGGGCCCCTCGTCGGTCGTGGCGATGTGCATCGTGGCGACCTCGTGGTCCTTCCAGCGCTGATCATCGATGTAGCTTGGGGTCAGGAACAGGAGGTCGCGGCCCCTGGCCGCGAGCGGCGCGATAGGCGAGCTGAGCGCGGACAGCGACCCGAAGGACCGGACCATGAGCTTCGCATCCACGGCGGCGATCTCCTCCGGGCCGAGCCCCTCAGGGAGGCGGACCCAGAACGCATCGCAGGGCTCGGCGGAGAGCTGGACCGTGCCGTCATCGAGCACCTCAAGAATCTTGAGGTACTGTTCCCGTGTGTAGGAGGCCGTGTCTCCCGCGGGAACTGGTGTGACGCTCCCGAAGATCGGACTGCCGAGCACGAGGCCCTCGCGATCCGCCGCTGCGGGAAGCGTCGCGCGTCCCTCCGCGTCGGTGGTCAACTCGATCGTCGCCTGCTCCGTTCTTGTGAAGAAGAACTTCCGCTTCTTCACCTGGTAGCGAACCTTGAAGGTGACGCCCGGAAATGGACGGCCACTCACGTAATCGACCAGCTGTAGGGCCGTCTTGTCCTCAGCGGCCGCGGGCTCCGCCGGGGCCACTGGGGCAGCGATGGCCGTCTTCTCCGATCGAACACTCGCCCCGGGCGGCTCAGGGTCAGCCATGCGAACGGGCGCCTCCCGGGGAGGCTCAGGCGCTTCGGGGCGGGAGACCTCCAGGTCAGCGAGCGTGAAACCGCCCCCTCCACCAATCTGGAATCGCTCCAGACTGAATGCGCCTAGCGCCGCGACCAAGATGCACGCGAAGAGCAGTTTGAAGACCGTCATAGTGGCTACCCCGGAAGCTCCCGCCGCGGCGGCCGTCTTCACGGCGGCCGCCTTCGGACGGAGGAAGGGGATCAGCGCCATGCGCCACTCCGGTCCCTTCTCGGATTCCAACCGTGCCCGAAGCCGCTCCAGCCCGCGCTGCAAATGCGTGCGCGTCGTTGACGGAACCGTGCCGGCACGGCGGGAGACCTCTTCCACGGTCAGATCCTCGTAGTACCTCCACAGAAGCACCGAGCGATAGGGTTCGTCGAGGTCGAGAATCGCCCTCTCAAGGACGTGCTTCTCCTCGACGCGGGCGACCACGTCATCCGCGGGAGGCACATGGTGCTCCCCCCCAAACGCGGCCAGGGCGCGATCCCGCTCATTCCCGTCCCGTTTCCGACGCTTCCAGGCTAGGTTGCGGGTGACACGGTTGAGCCACGCACCCCAGCTCTCCGGGGCGTCGCCGCTGTGGGTGAGGGCCGCCGTCCAGGCGTCCTGGACTACGTCGTCCGCATAAGCGTCCCCCACGATGGCGCGGGCGAGGCGGCGAAGCTGGGGCTCCTGGGCCCGGAGGGTCTCGAGATCAAATGGCGTCATGGTTCAGGGTCTCCAGGGGGACTGTCCCCCCGAGCCAGGTGCCGTCTCAACGAATCCCGAGAACTTGGTTCCACCGCAGCGAAGCACCGAGCCAGGCTCAGTAGCCCCCATACGATACTCCCCCACTGACGAATGGCTGGGGGCAACGGGCGGCGACGTCGTCACTCGGCGGCCCATCGCCGACCCGATGAATGAAGGGTCCCCGTGTGAAGGCCGATGAAGGGGCTCGCCGGCGCCATGGCAAGGTCGCTATTGGTCGCTCAACGCCGAAGCCCAATCGGCTTTTTCATCGATTGAGAATCGTCCCTGCTTCGGCACTTCAGGCCGTTGGCGGAGGCTGGCGGTGGCTACGATGTATCGGGCCCGACTGGGCTGACTGATCCGGATCGATCGGACCTTCTGGCAGCCCTGCTCTCCTCGCCGCAAGGGCGAGCGGGACCCTCGCCAGTCCGATCAAGTGGGCCCGCGAAGTGGAGCTTGAGGAGCCGTTTTTGATGACTCGATGGACTGATAGGACGAAGGGACGAAGGACCGCGGCTGGGATGGCGATCGCGGCGCTTGCCGCGGGCACGCTGGGCTGTCGCGCCACGGAACCAAACCACGCTCCAGTAACGCTCAGCTACGTCGGGTCGTCGACCGTGGCCTTCTTCATTCGCGAGGCGGGCCAGACCTTGCCCGACGTGGACTTTTCCATTGAGACGGCACCCGAGAGCGATGGCGGCGAGAGGGCGATCCTCTCAGGTGCCGCCGATCTCGCAGGCATCGCCCGGGAACCAGGCTCGGCGGTGGCCCGGAGCGGAGTTGGCCGCCGTGATGATCGGCCGGGACGCGCTGGCCGTCATCGTGAACGACGGGATTGCGCTCGAAGGGTTGTCGAGTCATGCGCTACGCCAGATCTACGGGGGCGAGCTCACGGACTGGGCGAGCCTCGGCGGGGACCCCCTTCCGATCCGGCCATTCCTGGTCGACAAGGGATCGGCGACCCGTGACGTATTCCGGGCCCAGATCATGGGAGAGACCCCGTACGCCGCCGCGGAAATCGCTGCCCCGGATTCGGCGATTCTCGATCGGGTGGCTGAGACACCGGGTGCCATCGGCTTCATCAGCTTTGCCTTTCTGGATCCCACGAACGAACGCGTGCGCGCGCTGAAGATCGATGGGCGTGCGCCCTCTCTATACGACTACGAGTACCCGATCGCTCGCCCCCTGTACCTTCTGTGGCGACCTGGCACGCCGGGCGTGGATCGATTCGTCCAATGGGCGACGAGCAGCGCCGGGCAAGCGATCGTCCGACATCACTACCCAGGGGTCGGGGTGCTGGGGTCGGTTGATCCACTCGATCGGGATACGGCGCCGTCCGAGGAGCTTGGAACCCTCGTTGTCTACACGCCGACGTTCAAGGTCAACGACGGGGACATCGAGTACTTTCCGCATCGACCCTACGAGGTGATCCGAGGCGCCGATGAGCTCGTCGAGCGCGTCCGGAATCACCGTGGCGTCAACGACGAGAACCCCACCCATCTGAGCCTGAAGCCGGGCGTCTACCGGGTACGGACCCACGATGAGAGGGGTAAGACTCTGGAGTTCTACGCCACGATTCGCCCCGGACTCACGACCGAGCTCCGGTTCGGGGAGGACGACAGATGACGCCACCACTCTTCCGGCACTCGCTCCGAGTCGCTGCGTGCTGGACCGCCCTGGCCGCCCCGCTCCTCGCCCAATCGACGGTGACGGAGGTATCGGAACCACAGGCACCTGCCGTCTCGGTGCCGGCATCCTGGCAGTCTGTGCTGGATCGCTTGACCTTTTATGGGGACTATCGCATTCGCGCAGAGAACGACCAGAATCGCCCGAATGCGGACGATCGTTGGCGTGGCCGATTGCGCCTGCGACTTGGCGCCAACTACTCCGTCAGCGAGGAATTGATGGTCGGAGCACGGGTGACCACCGGCAATCCAGACGACGCGCGGGATACCAACGCCACGATTGGGAACGAGTTCGGCAAAGGCACGCTCAGCCTGGATCGCCTCTTCCTGACCTGGACACCCGAGTCCTCAGACGCCTCGTTCGTGACCGCCGGCAAGTTCGCCCATAGGTTCGCGCGAAACCCAATCTACGACGAACTCGTCTGGTACTCGAACGTACAGCCGGAGGGCATCCTCGCCGGAACGGAATGGCGCGGCATCGGGCCCCTCGACACCGCCGCATTCAAACTAGGCGCCTATCTCTTCCGCGACGACACCGAACGCGATGTGGAGATCGCCGTGGCAGAGATGCGGGGTTCGTCGTCGCTCTCGAAGGGCTCTCACTTGGACCTTTCGGCGGCATGGTATGGCTTCTCGCACGCGGAGGAAGTGGAAGCGGCGACCGTCGATGAGTATCAGATCGTTGACGTGATCGCAGCGCTGAGCTTCGACGATGCGCTGGCGCCCTGGAGGGTGGCGGTCGAGAGCGTGACCAACGTTGGCGTGAGCTCCCCCGAGAACTCCGGCTGGGCGGCCGGCGTGTCCTATGGCCAGATCCGCAATCGCGGCGACTGGCGCGTCTACTACCAGTACCAGGAGATCGGCAACGACGCGGTCTTCTCCCCGGTGGCCGGCGGCGACTTCCTCATCGATCGAAACTTCCACGGCCACGTGTTCAACGCCGACTACCGGTGGACAAACGAGTCAACGCTTCGACTGCGTGTCCTTGCCGCCACGCCGGATGATCCGAGCCTGATCGGCGGCTTTGACGAGGACAGTCTCCGCGTGCGACTGGACTACAGCGTCAAGTTCTGAAGCCCCCCCGCTTCGCCCCTGTGACGAAGCGGCTGAACAAGACCCTTGGGGCGCGGCGCGGCGGATCCCTGAGGCGTTGCTGGGGCGCAACCCCAAGGGGATCCGGATCGACGTCGACGCGGCAGGGGCAATCTACCCCATCACGATCGATCCCATCGTTCAGAGCGCGTACCTGAAGGCGCGGACCCCGAGCTCAGGTGGAGAGTTTGGCACCTCTGTGGCCATCGCCGGTGACATCATCGCTATCGGTGTACCGCGTGAGCCGAGTGATGCCGTTCGTATCAACGGGGACGACGCCAGCACCGGCGCGCAATTCTCGGGTGGGGTCGTCGTCTTCACGCGCACGTATGGGGTCTGGCGTCACGAAGCGTTCCTGAAGGCGTCGAACACAGAGACATGGGAGGACTTCGGCAAGGCCGTCGCGCTTTCGCCCGGGGAGGTCTTGGTTGGGGCTCCTGCTGAAGACAGCCTCACGGGCGCCCAGGACAACAACGATGCCCCGTTCGCGCGCGCCGCCTACATCTTCGCTCTCGACTCCGATGGAAATGTCGGTTCTGAGTTTTGCAGTGCGCACCCCAACTCGGCAGGTTGCGCCGCCGAACTCTCGGCCCGGGGCCGTGCGCCCGCCCAAGCCAATGACCTCACCCTTCGGTTCAGGGAACTATCACCGAGCTCATTCGGCATCTTCCTCACCTCCCAAGAGGCCAACTTGCTGGTAATGACCGGCGACGCCCGCTACTGGCAGTACTGGTACCGAGACGTTGCCCCATCGGGCATGCCCACCTCGAACTTCTCCAACGCCGTTCGCGTCGACTTCCAGTGATCCCACGGCCGCCTCCGCTCGCGAAAGCGACTGGGTGAAGCCAGAGGACACTGCGAGGTTCTCGTTGCAACCCCTGGAGGGAGAGCTTGGCATCTGGGCGTCCTCGATTAGGCTGCCCGCCTCACCAACCGTCCGCCTCTCGCGTTGCCGCGCTGGAAGGCGGGGCCGAACAAATCACCAAGGACAACAACGTGAACTCCAATGCCCCCAAGCCCAACACCCTCTTCATCGAGGTCTCGGGCTCCGGCCTTCCCGAAGTGGACGGGCTCTTCGTGCCGTCGATGGCTCCGGCCACCGAGTCCGAGTCAGGGACCGTGTCGAGCCTTGGCTACTGGAACGGCAAGAGGGCGTGGGATCGGGCCGATGGAAAGTGCGAACGAAGCCCGGCGCTCTCCTACTCCAACAGCTACACGTCCTGGCGCATCTGTCGTCTTGATGGGCACCTGGCCTATGACATCACCTGCAAGGATGAGCTCCCCCCCACCGACCGCGAGTGGCACGTCTACAAGAAGGGAGTCGCGCCTGCCCCCTCGGTGGTGATCCACCATTTCGACCCGAGGCAATCGCTTCCCAAGCCGAATGTCGTCTTCGTTCTCGGCGGCCCTGGCAGTGGCAAGGGCACGATGTGCTCGCTGGCTGAAACACAGCTCGGTTGGACCCATCTGTCGATGGGAGACCTCCTACGCACCGAACGCGAGGCGGGTGGCGCCACTGCGGCCGAGATCGAGAAGTACATCACCGCCGGTGAGCTCGTGCCCAACGAGATCACGGTGACCGTGCTGAAGAGGACGATGGAAGCCGCCACCCGCCTGCACGGCAAGACCAACTTCTTGCTCGACGGTTTCCCCCGATCCCTGGACAACATGGAGGGGTGGTACGAGGTCTTCGGACGCGAGGCGGAGCTCCCCGAGATGCTCTACTTCGAGTGCCCCTACGACGTGCTGGAGCAGCGCATCCTGGGACGCGCCAAGTACTCGGGCCGCAGCGACGACAATGCGGAGAGCATGAAGCTAAGGTTCGACACGTTTAAGGCGAAGACGCTGCCCACGCTGGAGCTGTTCCGGAGCAAGAACAAGGTCGTCGAGGTGGACGCCAGTCAAGGCCGGGAAGACGTCTACGCCCTGGTCAAGAAAAGCCTCGAGGCGTACACCGACCCGCAGCTAGCGGCCCAGCCGCTCACTGAGAAGTCCGAAATGCTGCTCGGATTGAGGCCGTATCCAAAGAAGAGCTAAGCGCAACGGCAGGAGATGCTCCCTTCCCAGAGTGCGGATCCAGGACTCCGTGGTCGGTCAGTACAGGAATTCGACAAGCAGCGCGGCCGTGAGGTTCGACGTCGCCTGTCCCGCCGGGGTGCTGTCGCGGAACCAGGCTTGGAAGTAGAGCTGGTCCCCGCTCATGACGACGCCGTATCCGGGAACGGCGGTCAGGTCGACGGTGTAGTTCGTGCTGCCCACTGTGTTGGAGAGGATCGCGCTCGATGCACGCTGAATCCCTGACCCTAGACAGAGCACGCCACTTCCCAAGGGGCTCGTCACCGTCGAAGAAGCCACCAGGAGCATTCCAAAACCCAACGGCGGAAGCCTTCGCGCCTGGAACTCGATGGAGCCAGGGGCGGGACCTGCCAACTGCTCGGCCCGTAGCGTCGCGGGCAGTCCTGTTGAGTTGGGCTGGGCCGTGCAAATGAGCGTAGGGTCAAGACGCCCGGCGGGCTCGCGGAAGGCCAAACCGGTGTAGGGCGCCCCGGGCAGCTGCAGCACAAGCGTCGGCAGGAATGTCGAACGGTCCACGCGATACAACGCCCCGGTCGTTGTTAGTCCATAGAGCGAGCCATCGGTGTCGATCTCGAGTCCCGCAAACGCGATGCCCGGGTCTCCGAAGGACGTCACGCCACCGGTCAACGGATCGATCCGATCGAGCAAGGTCGAGCCGTCCCGCGTCGAAATCAGCGTCCCGTCACGATCGAACGCCACATCACCGACGTTGTTCACAGGAACCGAGGGGCCGAAACGTGTGAAGCAGTAGGGGTTCGCATCCGTGGACATCAGGGAGACGGTCGTCGCACTGCTCGGGACATACCGATGCCCATAGAACGTGCCATCGTGGTCCGAATCGATCGACGAGACGTACTGAGAGTTGGTCGTGGTGTACAGGCACGTTTCGTAGGCCACTGTCACGCCGGTCTCGGGGTCATACTCGTACCCGGCCTGCCCCATGAGCCCCGCCTCCATAGCGAGAATCGTTCCCGTGCCAGGCCGCACTCCGATGTCGTAGTAAGAACCGAAGACGTTGAAGGCGGCCGGAAGGAGCAGCGCTTGGGGCGTGGTGTCGTAGTTCTCTATCTCGTACAGCACCAAAAGCTCGGTGCATGCGTAGAGCTTCTGCTGTGCCGAAGCGTGGGATGCGAGGGCGAAGCAACAAACGGGCAGGATCAACTTCATGGTGGGATTCTCCGGCAGGCTGGCTGGGGCCCCACGTCCCCATGCGTGGGGCAGGCCGCAGCCTAGATGGAGTCTGGCACAAGGGGCGATGACCGGTTGGGCAATCGGCTCGATGCCGCGCGGTGAGGCCGCCAGACCATTGAGAAGCCCCAGGGAAGGCCGGTTTGGCCCGGACCAATTCAGGGTCTGGGCCGCCGACACGCTCCCTGGACCCCCCATCCGGAGGAGCGCTGCGATCGATTCACTGGACGATACGCGTCGCTCAGCAAGGGTGTCCACATGACTGCCCCCCTGTGACGTTTCCTGTGTTCGACCCCTGAGTCGCAACCCGAGGACATCGACATGAAACGAACGCTGACCCAACTCGCTCTCACAAGCCTCTGCACCCCCTTCGTGGCCGCGGCCGGCACATTCGGCCTCGCTGCGGGGACACAGGAGCGAGTCCCCGCCGACGACCACCTAACCCGCGTTGAGCGAAGTCCCACGGACGTCCTGCCGACCATACGGGGCAAGCTCAGCCTGCGTTCCCACGACGTTGACGTGGTCATCAACAATGGATTCGCCTCAACGACGATCGAACAGGTCCTCGAGAACACGACCAACCAGCCCCTCGAAGCCACCTGGTCGTTTCCCCTTCCAGAGGACGCGTCGCTCTCCGAGTTCTCCCTCTGGATCGATGGCATCCCACACGTGGGTGAAGTGGCTGAGAAGAACAAGGCCAAGGAGATCCACGAGGCTGAGAAGCGCGCGGGCGAGTCGTCTGCGCTCGCGGAGCAGAACGGTTTTGTGGACTATCGGCTCACCGTTAGCCCCGTACCCGCCCAGGGTGAAGCCCGAGTTCGCGTCGTGTACTACGAGCCACTCTCCATCGATCAAGGCGTGGGCCGCTATCTCTACCCGTTGCAGAGTGGCAATACCGACGATTCCGCCATGGACCAGTCCTTTTGGTCCATGGAGAAGAGTGTGTCCGACAGAATGACGATCGATGTTCAGCTGAAGACAGCGTTCCCCGTCACCGGAGTTCACTCACCGAGCCACGCCACGATTCAGACCACAGAAGAGGCGGGCAACCTGTGGCGGGCCTCTTGGTCGGGTAGCGGGCCCGTGCTCGACAAGGACTTCGTCCTGCACTATCGGCTTGCAGAGGACGTCCCCGCGCGCGTCGAACTCCTGACAAGCCGCTATGCGGATCAGGGCGAGGGCACGTTCATGGCGGTGATCACGCCGGGCGAAGACCTGGAACCCATTGTCCATGGCACTGATTGGATGTTCGTGCTCGACGTCTCTGGCTCGATGAAGGGCGACAAGCTCCGCGTTCTGGTGCAAGGCGTCACGAAAGCCATATCGACGCTGCGCCCTGACGACCGCTTCCAAGTCATCGCGTTCAACGACCGCCATACGGCCTTGACGTCCGCTTGGACCCTCGTGGGTACGCCAGCCGCAGACCGCGCCATAGAAGCCGTCCGGTCGTTGGAGGCGATCCGCGGCACGAACATCTTCGGGGCTCTCGAAGGTGCCTACGACCGGCTGGACGCCGACCGCCCCTCCGCGATTGTCTTGGTCAGCGACGGCGTCGCCAACGCGGGTCCGCACGAGTACCGCGATTTCATTGAGATGGCGAAGGCCCACGACGGTCGGCTCTTTACTTTCGTCATGGGAAACGGCGCCAACGCGATGCTCCTGGGCGACCTGGCGTCGCTTTCGGGGGGATTCGCCAAGTCCGTCTCCGTGCAAGACGAAGTCGGTGCGCACCTGATGCTCGCCCGAGAGCGCATGTCCCACGAAGCGCTGCACGGAGTGGCGTTATGCTTGGGCGGCGCGACGAGCATTCACCCACGCCGCTTGCCTAGCCTCTACCTGGGCCAGCAGCTCACCGTGTTTGGGCGTTACCAGGGCACCGGCAGCCAGGAACTCACCGTAAGCGCCCGCATCTCCGGCAAGGACGTGAGCTGGACGGTTCCCGTCGATCTCCCCGAGGTTGATGAGTCCAACCCGGAGCTCGAGCGCCTCTACGCCATGGCGGCGATCGAGGATCTGGAACGGGCCGAGTGGCTCGATGGCCGTCCCGAGTCCGAAACGCGGGAGGGTATCGTCGACATGGCGCTGGCCTACAGTCTCGTCACCGATCACACGTCCATGGTCGTGGTACGTGAGGACCGCAAGGCCCAGTACGGACTGGGGTCCGAGAACCTGGCCCGACGCATGCGCGAAGAGGATGCGGCACGCGTGCGCTCGATCGCCGGGAACCAAGTTCAAGTTCACACGGGAGGGGCTCCCCTTGCCGGCCCGAAGGCCTCCAATGCCCCAGGTCGCGCGCGTCAACGGTCAGCGTCCGGCGGGAGTGGCCGTAGTGGAGGCGGAGGCGCGCTGGGTCCCGTTGAGCTGCTGGCGCTCATCGCCTTGATCGGACTGGCGGCGGCTGGGCGCGTGCGATGAGAGGCCAACGAGCGACGCCGTCTGCGACGACTCTGGGGCGCGGCATGGGTGCGCTTCTTCTTGCCGCCGCCGCCGGCGTCGCGGCCGCTTTCCCGGGGGGCTTCGAATTGCACCGCACGGCGGTTGAGCACGGCGAAGTATGGCGATTGTGGACGGGGCATCTCGTGCACGGCAGCACGGCGCACTTTGGTTACGACGTCGGGGCGGCGGTGCTGCTTTGGGTGGCGTTTGGGGCGCCGCGCTTTTGGCTATGGATGGCGCCGCTTGTCAGCTTGGTGTTACTCGGCGTGCTGCCGGGGCTGGAGCGGTATTACGGGATGTCAGCGATTCTGCACGCCTGGGTCGTGATCGTCGCGCTGCAAGTGGCTGCGGCGAGCCAAGGTGCGCGGAGACTAGGCGCTGTTGCCGTCGCCGGTGGCGTCCTCGCCAAGTCCGCCACCGAGACTTGGCTCGGTACGTCGATATTCACGTCCGAGATCGATCTTGGCGGGCCGGTGCTGCACGCCTCACACTTAGTGGGAGCGACGCTGGGCTTCGTGTCGTGGACGGTACTTTGGTACGCGGGCCCGTGGCATCGCCCAGCGCCGGAGGCGCTGATGTGTGGCGATGGCTAGCCGCGGCTGACGCCTTCGGCGTATCAGCGCGGCGGGCACAATGGGAAGCGA
>CAJXRJ010000039.1 GCA_913058555.1 uncultured bacterium | reverse complement strand
CACTGCATATCGTCGGCAGCGTCAGATGTGTATAAGAGACAGCACCGTCGCGGTGAACGCCTTCGTCGTCGAGCCGATCGCGTAGACCGTAGCCGCGTCCGCCGCACGCTCGGCTGCGACGTCTGCGAAGCCGAAACCCCGGGCCAGCACGACCTTGCCATCCTGGACGATGGCGATCGACATCCCCGGCACGTGGGCCTGCACCCGCGCCGCCTCGAGGCGGTCTTCGAGTTCGCCCAGGCGCTCAACGGCGCCAGGGGCCTGCGCGGCAGCGATGGCCGACAGGGAGGCGGCCCACGCCAAGCTGAAGAGAGAAGGAACCAAGACTCGCATGGGATTCACCGATTCGAACGGGCAGGAGGATCAAGGACGGAGGGTCGAACCCCGCCGTCCGCAGGAAGGAGGATCGCTGCGAGGAGCAGGACCCCGCGGTCGGGCGGCGGCGCCGCCCATGACGGAACCCACGGGGAGAGCCGCGCGATGGCGCTCAGGGCCCGGTCATCACCGTACGCCGGCCATCCATGAGACGTGTGATCCGAAGATGAGGGGTTTGCGGGGCACCTGGGCATTCGGAAGGGCTTACGACCCCCCTGTCGGAACAATCACAAATTCCCCGGAACCTTGGGCAAGCTCGTCGGCCCGGCCCCTGGGAAGGCTCTGCCCGCTTCGGCTGGACTTCGCGCGGGGTCCTGTGACAGTCTTTGCGCGCGATGACGGAACGAGTGCGATGTTATGACTGCTACCGGCCCAAGGCCCACTGCCTCTGTGGGCTGGTGGCCCGAGTGGAGAACGAGACGGAGTTCGTCATTCTTCAGCACACGCGGGAGCGGGCCCACGCGTTCAACACGGCGCGCCTCGCGGAAATGAGCCTCGCCCGGACCGAGCTGCGGGTAGGCCATACCCAGGACCTGAGCGCCGACGAGTCGCTCCATGGGCGATTGGAGGGGTTTGGCCTGCTCTACCCGAGCGAGACCGCGAAGGATCTGTCCCTCATCCCCAAAGCAGAACGGCCCACGAAGCTCGTGGTGCTCGATGGCACCTGGCATCACGCACGGGCGATGTACCGTTTCATCGAGACGCTGCACGGGCTGCCCCACTACACCCTGCCCGCCGGCCAGGTCAGCGGGTTCAAGATCCGGCAGCAGCCCAAGAGCTATTGCCTCTCGACACTGGAGGCCATCCAGTCGGCGCTGCGCTGCCTCGAGCCGGATCTCGCCGGCCTCGACGACCTGCTCCGCCCCTTCGACGCGATGCAGACCCAGCACCTGTCATCCACCGGGACCCCGACGCCCCGGCGGCGAAGACCCAGGAAAACAGGGAGCGGCCCGAAACTCCCGGAGGCCTTCGGCCGCGGGTTCGATTCGCTTGTGGTGGTCTACGGAGAGATGAGCCCGGTCTGCGTGGCCGGTGCGCCGCGCCAGCTATTGACCTTCGCCGCCGTCCGCCCCGCGACCGGGGAAGGATTCCACCGGGTGCTCCGCGATGTCCCGATCCTCCCGGATCACCTTCCGCTCCTCAAGCTCTCGCCGCGCGACCTCGAAACCGCCACTCCCATCGACGCGGTGCGCGCCGAATGGCGGGCCTTCCAAAGGCCCGGTGACACCATCTCGGCCTGGAGCAGGAGCACCCTCGACGTGATCGAACGGCACTTCGATCAGTGCACGGACATCCTCCCCCTGAAGGGTCACTATCTCAACCTCCGCCGCTGCCGCGGCGCCTTGGAAGAGATCATCGCCGAGGAGAACCTGCACCCGGAAGCGGGCCCAGGGGACGACGGGCCCCATGGGACCCGAACGCAGGAGCGCCTTCAGAACGCCGCCGCCGTCGCCCGGTTCCTCAATGGGTTGACCGTCGCGGCTGGCTAGTCCAGGAAACTGCCGCCAACGAAGGGACCCCTGGCACTTTCAGGCCTCCGTCGGGACGCCCACTGCTGACCTGACGCCACAGAGTAGAGATACCACGTACCCTGTCGGCCAAGACAGGGGCCCACCGCTGGCGACCACTTGCCACGGTGACCGCCCATGCCTCGACCCCCATCGCCGCTAGTTTCGCCCTTGAACTCCGATGCTCAGAACCATCTCGCTCGTTCCCGCACTCCTCGCCGCTGCCCCGGTGTTTGGCCAATCGATCATCCGCGAGGTCCGCGCCATAGGAACCGGCACGTTGGCTGACGCAACGGCCCCCGGCACGGCAAGCCAGTTCGCCTTAAGCGGGGGTTGGGCAGACGCGGAAGCGGGCATCCCGATTCCTGATGACGACGGGGTCAGCGTCATCGAAGTGCAGGGCAACGCGGAGATTTCGACGACGTGCACGATTCGGATCCGCGGACTAGATAGCACGGGGACGCGCCTCTTCGGCAGCGGCTACAACTCGCTGTTCGCGTGTGGTGGACTCAGCTGCGACTGGGGACCCGTGGATTTCGTCGGCACCAACTTCCCATTCAGCGAAGGCACGGTTCAACCGATTTCACTCGGAGAGACACGGACGATCACGCTCACGAACGGGCTTTGCAACAACTCCCAGGGTCCGTGCGTCTTCAACTCGACCTACGTCCCCGGCGACTTCAGCTGGAACGTTGTCCTCGCGAACCCACTGCTCCGCGTGCAGGGGAACATGAGCTCCCTCAGCTTCCAATCCGTGGATGCCGCGGGGAACTCCACTCCGATCGAGCTGCTTGAGTTCAGCGTCGAGGGATCGGCCCGGGCCGAGCACGTCCTGAAGCTTGAGCTGCTCGACGCGCCGTTGACGCCGTTCTGCACGTCGCCCGCCGGCTCTTCTGGGACCACGGCGACTCTCTCGGCGTTCGGATCCCAACAAACGCTGACCGAGTACCTCACGGTGCGCGCGTCCGGGGTCTCGAACAATGCCCTTAGCATGCTGCTGGTGGGGACGGCCGCGGCCAACCGGCCCCTGGGTTTCGCCAACCTCTGCGTGGGCGGCGCCGCCAGCCGCGAGGGCGGCCTCGTGACGGCGGCCGGGGGCCACGCGGACTTCCACATCGACCTCCTGAGCCGCCTGCCGGGGGACACGCTGTTCCTGCAGGTGCTTCACCGCGATCCCAGCGCTCCCTTCGTGGCTTCTGAAGGCGCCCGATTTACCGTCCTGCCTCGCTAACGGCCAGAATCGCCGCCGCCACCTTGGCGGCGAGCCGCTTCGATCCAGCCGGCTTGAAGTGCACGTCTGCCGGCCGCTGGTACCGGGCGCCGTTCTCTTCCACGTGGGCGAAGAGATCGTTCACGGCAATGCCCGCTTCGGCCATGATGCCGGTCGCAATCGCGTTGTACCGAGGGCCGTCCGCGACGTCCCGCATGGGCTTCACACCCTCAGGCACGGGGGTCGTCGTGGCGAAGATCAACGTCGCGCCAGTGGCCTGCAATCGCTCTACGATCTTGCGCAGGTTCGCCTCGTATTGTGCGGGCTCCGCCTGCCTCGGGTGTGCGGGATCGTTGGAATTGGCGCGGGTCTCGGGGTGCACGCGCTTCAGGTCATGCAGGCCGAAGTTGAAGTGAATCACGTCCCAGCTGCCGCCGTCCTGGGCGAGCCAGCGATCGATCTGACGAACGCCTTTGGTCGTGCCCGCACAGTTCTCGGTTCGCCGATCATCTCCGCCGCGGGAGGCACGCACCACGATCGCTTGGCCCTTGAGCGCTTGGCGCACATGGGGTGTGTAGCCGATGGAGATGGAGTCCCCGAGAATGAGAACCCGAAGGGGCTTCGGTTGATCGAGGACCCCCCGCAGTACCGGTTCGAAGGCCTTCGCCTGTCGCATGAACCCAAGGTCGGTGGGATGGGAGCCGTCCACGGCGCCTTCGCCGTCATGCCCGAGCAGGTTCGAGCCCTCGAGGTACGTCAAACCCTGGATGCCCTCCTCCGTGAGTGTCGCGAAAGCCTTGCGCAGTGCGGCCCGGCTTTTCGACTGGCGGTCCCGCTGCCCCTTGCGGAAGGAGGAACCCGTGTAGCTGCGGTCCTCAACGAGCACGATCGGTGTGTCCGGTCGTGCGCTCCGCAGCGCCCGGACAAAGGGCACGGCCCGCTGGGATAAGGTCCCAGCGTTCATGTTCGGGAGGCAGTCGATCACGAAGGCCGCTGCGTCGATCTCACCGATGATGGGTGCCAGCTCCAAATCCATCCTGCCGTTGCCAGAGAATCCCAAGTTCACGAACGGGCGGTCGAGCCAACGCCCGAGCATCGCTGGATGCCCCATGCCCGGCCGGGAGGCGGAGCCGCCATGGGTGATGGAGGTGCCGTAGTACACGACGGGCTTTTCGCGCCCCTGGAGACGCGGCGCCCCTTGGGAGAAGCTCGCCCCCGCGGGCAGCCCGAGCTCGACGCTCTTTACGCCGTTGTAGAGCGGAAGGTAGAGCATGTACTCGCGCTCCTTCCCGTCGAGCCCCGTGGCTAGCTTCGCTGTGTTCTGCACGGCCGTCGGCTTCGTCGCCCCGACCCAGCGCCAGGATCCGGTCTCGTCCCTGCCGTAGAGATCGAGCCCACTCACTCCGGAGGCAGGCATGTGAGGCATCGCGAGATCATCGGACGTCAGAGTCCAACGACCCTGGATCTCCTTTGCATTGGTGGTGAAACGCGCGCAGATGCCGGCGCTGTCCTGCTGGAGATTCCACACGGGCCCTCGCACGAGCCCTTCGCACTTCGCTGGAAGCCGATCGTAAGGCGCCGCTAGCTCTTCCCAAGCCCGGCCCTCGATGGTGCATTCCTCGATGCTCCGCCACGTGGGTCCGGGGGGTGGAACAGGGGCTGTTTCCTGGGCTGGAGCATCCTGGGCGAAGACGGAAAGGCAAAGCGGAAGAAGCAGGGACGGGAGGGTCATAGGCTGATCAAAGGAAGTGGATCTCCACCGCCTCGGTGCAATTGCTGGTTTGGAGTGGGTTCGCGTCGCGATACCAGAACTGGAAGATACGAGTATCCCCAGGCATGACGCTCTCGGTGCCGGATGGCGTTGGGAGCTGCGTTAGGTCGACCGTGAGGGAAGCTTGCCCGCCGGGACCGGAGGGGAGGATCTCTCCGAGTGAGTTTCGACTCAAGCGGCCAATCGTGCCCGACACGCAGAGGTTGCCTTGGCTGCCGCCGGGGTTCGCAGTGAATCCTACGGCGGTACCGACCACATAGAAACCGAAGACGTTCGGCGGGAGGGCGGACGCGACGAGGGTCGTCGCAGCGGCCGACACCTCCGCACTACCCTGGGTGAAGATCCGGCCCGGGACTCCTGTGGAATTGGGCACGGCGTTGCAGTGAACGGTCTGGCCGAAACCACCGAGCTCATAAGCGCCGACGTCCGCAAGGCCCGGCGGCCGAAGCACGCCCCGTTGGTCCACAGTAATCGCGGCTCCAAACGCGGCGGCGTCGATAGCGGGACTCTGCAGCGACAATGCGTGCGTCTCCGTCGGTCCGCCGTTGAACCCCAAGGACTCGAGCAAAGGGTCGACACCAAACTGATCCCCGGGCCCCGCCACAAGGGTCCCGTCATGGGTGCCGAAGACGTTCCCGCCCATGGAAACAAGCGCCCCGCTGATGTCGTCGGGCGAGGCCATGAATCCGGAGTTCATGGAGACGATGCTGCTCTCGATCTCCACGCTGACCCCTGTCGCGACGAAGATCCCGCTCCCTCGATTAGAGCTTGTCGCAAAATTCTCCGTCACGGTGCAGTTGCGAAGGACACTTGCCGCCGAACCGGCCACATCAAAGAAGCCCAAGACTGCCGTGTCCGAACTGGCGTTCTGGCTGATCGTCGTATTGATCACCGTAATGGGCCCCTCCGCCGCGATCGCGCCCATGTTGTTGGCGTAGTTCGAGATCAACGCCGACGAGTCGACGAGAAGCGGTGTGTTGTTCACCAAGATACCGCCGCCGTCATCGCCCGTGCCGTTGTAGAAGATCGTCGTGCGAATCACGGTCACCCCAAGGGCATCTCGCCCATGGATACCAGCGCCGCCGTAGTAGTTCGAGTTTCTCGAGATGGTGCTATCAAAGACCGCAAGCCTCGCGCTCGAGCCCATCACGTTGATGCCGCCGCCGTAGCTGAAGCCGCTGGAGTTGCCCGTGATGGTCGAGTTCCGTAGCGTCAGGTCCCCCAGGCACTGGATGCCTCCGCCGTTGAAGCCCGTGCTGCAGTTCGTCACGAGCAGGCCATCAACCATTGCAGTGGCTCCGCTCCTCACGAAGATACCGCGGCGGGAGAATCCTCCGTTGATCTCCGTTCCCGCGCCCGAACCGACGATGCGCAGGTCCTTGTCGAGATCCATCGTCTCGGTGTAGACCCCGTCAGCGATGAAGACCGTGTCACCGCTCGACGCCGCAGCAATAGCCTCTTGGATCGTGCAGAACGGGAGAGCCAGGGTGCCGGTACCGGCCGCACAGGAGGCCGCGCTCCCGTCGACGTACCAGTCGTTCAGGAGGGGCAAGGTGAAGAGCGGAAGTGCGAGCAGTTTGAGCATGATGTCAGCGGCCGCGAGCGGGCCGCAATGGATGGCCGCAATGGATGGCCGCAATGGATGGCCGCAATGGATGGCCGGAGTGGAGCTGCCACCGGGGAGGCCCTCCACCGGCGCCGGGAAGTGGCGGTTCGAGGTGGACGGCGGGGGTCCGCTAGGGGTGCATCGATCGTACGGGCTCCCCCCATCGCCGCCACGGCCAACCCCCATAGCCCCCCCAAGATGGGTTGGATCGAGGATCGAAAAGAGAGGGAACCAGCCAGCGGGCCCAGCGCACCGTGGTGCAATGGGGGCCGTGATTCTGCAAAGGCTATGGCGTTGGTTCTTGGATCCAGAACCCTTCCCCGATCCGCGTTTGGACAATGCGGGCGTTCAGGAACGGGTACGCCGCGGGCAAGCGCTCCTCAAGGACGCCGCCAAGCCAGCGGTTCACCTGGAGCCGCTGTTCGGGACTCCCGTACCCTCCGAGGCCGTCTCGTCCATCGGGGGAAGGCCAAGCCTGCCCGCCGGGGAAGGCTGGCCGGTGGACCCGAAAGGACGCCCGATGGTGTTCTTGGCGCAACTGCGATTCGAAGAGATGCCTGCCCTGCCGAACTATCCGGCCAAGGGGCTTCTTTCCTTCTTCGTCGGGGCGGGGGCCCTGCACGGAATAGGTTGGCGCGATAAGACGCCGAGCGCCTTCAGCGTTCGGTACTTCGAGGATGCCCGTGCTCTGGAGCGCGCCGAGCGCCCGCAGAAGCGCGTTGCCAGCGACATGTTTGGGAAGCGCCTACGTACCGAAGGCGCTCCCTTGCGTGCGCACCGGACCGAGCTGCTCCCTTTCATCGGGGACCCGGAGTTCGAACGCATCGTGGAAGAGCTTGGGGCCCCCGTCCCTGACCCGGAAGCCACCGATCCATCCACGGCGGACGAACTCAAGGAGTGCGTGGAGGAACAGCTCATGGAGAAGGCCGAATCCGACGGATCCATCGCCATCTACTTCGGCGGCTACCCACGCTTTTGCCAGACGGAGATCCGGTCACCGGACGACTGCCCCGCGATGACCGAGGTGCTGCTTCAGATGGGTTACTTGTGGAAGGGCGGAAGGGCTTGGGAGGTGTGCTGGGGAGACGCCGGCGAAGCGACCTTCCTTGCCTCCAAAGACGACCTGGCCGACCGGCGCTTTGACCGCGTGCTGTACAACTGGGACAGTCACTAACGCGACGCGGCTCTCCCACGCGGCCCCTTCCTCGCCGCGTAACAAGAAATCCCCCGGGGCGGCTTCAGGGCCGCCCCGGGGGATTTCAGTTTCAGAGGCGATGACTCGCTTCTGCCCTACTCCTGGATCACTTCACGTCGAAGCGGTCGAGGTCCATGACCTTCGCCCATGCCGCGGCGAAGTCGTCCACGAACTTCTGCTTGGAATCGTTGCTGGCATACACCTCGGCGATGGCGCGCAGCTGGGAGTTGGAGCCAAAGACGAGGTCGACGCTGGTGGCGGTCCACTTGGTCTTACCCGTGGCGCGGTCCCGGCCTTCGTAGAGGAACTGGCCCTTGGACGCAGGGCTCCACTCGGTGGCCATGTCGAGGAGGTTCACGAAGTAGTCGTTCGAAAGCGTGCCGGGGCGCGCCGTGAAGACTCCGTGGGACCCACCGTCGTAGTTGGCGCCAAGGACGCGTAGGCCACCGACGAGGGCGGTCATTTCGGGGGCGGTCAGGTCAAGGAGGTTCGCGCGGTCGATCAGCGTCTCCTCTGGACGACGGTAGTTGCTGTCACCGACGTAGTTCCGGAAGCCATCGGCAGCCGGCTCAAGGAGCGAGAAGGAAGCCACGTCCGTCTGCTCTTGGGACGCGTCCATGCGGCCGGGGGTGAACGGCACGCTGATGGAGTAGCCGGCGTCGCTCGCCGCCTTCTCGATCGCGGCGCAGCCGCCGAGCACGATCAGGTCGGCCATGGAGACCTTGCCGCTGAAGTTCGCAGCCACGCGCTCAAGCCTCCCGAGGACCTTCCCGAGCTCCGCCGGGTTGTTGACTTCCCAGTCCTTCTGGGGTGCCAAGCGCAGGCGCCCACCGTTCGCGCCGCCGCGCTTGTCGCTGGCGCGGAACGAAGAAGCGGAAGCCCAAGCGGTGCGCACCAGTTCCGGGACGGTCAGGCCAGAGGCCAGGATGTCCTTCTTGAGGGCAGTGATCTCCTGGGCGCTGACGAGCCGGTGGTTCACGGCCGGGATCGGATCCTGCCAGAGCTGCTGGGGCGGCAGGGCGTCACCGAGGTAACGCGTGACCGGGCCCATGTCGCGGTGCGTGAGCTTGAACCATGCCTTCGCGAAGGCGCGGTTGAACTCCTCGGGGTTCTCATAGAAGCGCTGGGAGATCTTTGCGTAGATCGGATCCTCCCGGAGGGCGAGGTCCGTGGTGAACATCACGGGCAGGTTGCGCTTCGACGGGTCGTGGGCATCCGGAACGTTCTTGACACCGTCGATGGGTGCCCACTGCTGCGCGCCGGCCGGGCTCTTGACGAGCTCCCAGTCGTAACCAAACAGGTTCTGGAAGTACCCGTTCGACCAGGTGGTCGGGGTCGAGGTCCAGGCGCCTTCGAGACCACTGGTGATCGTGTCGCCGCCTTTGCCGGTGCCGTACGAGTTCTTCCAGCCGAAGCCCTGCTCTTCGAGGCTCGCGCCCTCGGGGGCCGGACCCACGTGCTCTTCGGGGCTGGCGGCGCCGTGGCCCTTGCCGAGGGTGTGACCGCCAGCGATCAACGCCACGGTCTCTTCATCGTTCATGGCCATGCGCGCAAAGGTCTCGCGGATGTCCTTCGCAGCCAGGAGCGGATCGGCCACGCCATTCGGGCCCTCCGGGTTGACGTAGATCAGGCCCATTTGCACCGCCGCGAGGGGGTTCTCGAGATCGCGGTCGCCGGTGTAGCGCTCGTCGGCGAGCCACTCACCCTCGGGGCCCCAGTAGATGTCGTCCTGGGGCTCCCACACGTCCTCGCGGCCGCCGGCGAAGCCGAAGGTCTCGAGGCCGGACGACTCGAGGGCGCAGTTGCCAGCGAGCACCATCAGGTCGGCCCACGAGATCTTCTGGCCGTACTTCTGCTTGATCGGCCAGAGCAGACGCCGCGCCTTGTCCAGGTTGCCGTTGTCGGGCCAGCTGTTGAGCGGGGCGAAACGCTGGGTCCCGTCGGACGCGCCGCCGCGGCCATCCGTGGCGCGGTAGGTGCCTGCGCTGTGCCACGCCATCCGAATGAAGAATGGACCGTAGTGCCCCCAGTCGGCCGGCCACCAGTCCTGGGAGGTGGTCATCACCTCGTTGATGTCCGCCTTCAGGGCCGCCATGTCGAGCTTCGCGAACTCCTCGGCGTAGCTGAAGTTACCGCCCAGGGGATCGGCCTTGGCCGAGTTCTGATGGAGGATGTCCAGGTTGAGCTGGTTCGGCCACCAATCGTCGTTCGACCGGTGCCCCCCAGCGGCGGGCATGTAGGGGTCGCCGATCACAGGGCACGTTCCGCCGGCTGCCATGGTCTCGCCAGTGGAGGTCGCACGGGGGGCGTCCTGCGGGGCGGCACAGGCAGCCACTCCGAGGAGAGCCATGCCGTGGAGGGCGCGGGTGAAAAGAGTCGTCGAAGTCATGTCGTGATACTGGGGCTGAAGGGCGGTGCCGCGCCTGGGATGGCGTGCTGAGTGAGTTCGAACGGTAGGCCTCTTCGGATCCTCCGGCAAGGGGAGGAAATGGCGCGACAGCCCCACCCCGATGACTCTGATACGTGCCCCTTATGGCCTGCCCCTTGAACGCGGCGTAAGGGCCCGTGAGGGCCGGTGCGTCGACCGCAGGCGATTCCTTTTGCCTATGGCTCCCATTCGATAGCGCATTCTGCCGCTGCAAAAGCCGGCGAAGGATCGCCGCCGCCGCGACTGAATCCTCAGGTCCCCTTGGGCGCCCAGCGAAGAAAGAGCCAGCAAGACCCGAAGGTCTCGTCCTCGAAGGGACGGTCGCGTTCCCATCCGGCCTTCTCGAAGGCCCGGTGCGCGCGGCTGTTGTCGCGGCTCGAGATGAGCGAGAGAAGAGGGGCCCCTTCGGCAAAGAGCCGCTGGGCCAGACAATCAAGCGCCCGGGGCCCAATGCCCCGGCCCCTGGCCGCCTCCCCGCCCAGGAACAAGTCAATGTCCACCGCGCCTTCGGGAAGATCGCCGCAGCCCACAGAGTCCAGCAAATCGGCTCCGCATCGCGCCCACCGAACGTACCCGACGGGCGTAGCCCCTTCGGTGATGAGGGCGTGCCTGAAGCGATCCGGAAGGTCCTTCGCGAGGTCCAGCGGCTCCGAAGGTTCGCCCCAGGTGCCGCGCACGACCGGCTCTTCCAGCCATTCCGCAAGCAGCGCCAGGTGCTCATCCTGGAAGGCCCCCAGAGAGACGCTCGTATCGCCGCGATCCATACTCGGCGGATTCTAGCGCATCCTTGCGGTCGCCCGAACGGTTGGCGCAGCAGGACTTCGGTGGACGCCCCCATATCGTCCTTGCGATCCGGCGGAGCGCTGCGCTAGCGTCCGTGGGTGCCAGCCCCCGACCTAATCCACCAGCTCAAGCAACACGGTTCACTCATCCTTGAAGCGACTCGGGGGCTCACGGATGAGCAATGGCGCTGGCGTCCCACGCCCACGTCCTGGTCCATCCTGGAGGTCATCGGGCACCTCCTCGATGAGGAGCGGGACGACTTTCGCGCGCGCATCCGGATGGTGTTCTCAGGCGCTGATGGCTGGCCACCGACCGATCCGGAGGGCTGGGTCCAGGAGAGGGGCCACCAGGAACGAGAGCCCCAGGATCTCTTGGATGAGCTCGACAGGGAGCGAACCCATTCCCTCCAGTGGCTGACCGAGCTTGACGGGGTCGATTGGAACTCCGCCTGCGTCCATAAGGAACTCGGGCCTCTCCGCGCCGGGGATTTGCTCGCGGCGTGGGTGGCCCACGATCTGCTCCATGTGGGCCAGATCCTGAAGACCCGTGTCCGACTCACGCAGCGCAGCGCGGCCCCCTGGTCCACGCACTACGCCGCCCCTTGAGCCTCAAGAGGCACCCGGTGCAGAAGTCGCCGGTGCAGAGCCTGCCCGCTTCGAGCTTTGGCTTCTACTTGATGGGCACCAACCAGGCCAACATCAGCGTCGGCGCCGGCCAGCTCTGCATTGGACCGACGGTCCACCGTTACTTGGACTCGCTCTCGGCGGTGCAGGGGACCTACGCTTTCAACGTCGGTCTCAGGGACCTCCCGAACGGCCAGCCCGCGATGGTGAACACGACCCAGATCTTCCAGTTCTGGTACCGCGACACGGTGCACGGCTTGGCCACTAGCAACTTCTCCGCGGCGGCCTCCGTGACGTTCCGCTAGCCGAAACGTGCGCGCCCAGGTGGGCGCATGCGTGTGGACACGCCGTCTGGCCCGATGTCTCCCACCGAGCCCTCGGGCCAACGCCGTGATCCCATTGCCGCCGCCTAGCGCCACGTCGAGCGATACGTCCTCACCCGGTCGAAGGACCTCTCGGCGGCCTCGGGGACCTCAATCAAACACGCGTATCCAGGCCGGGAGAGGTCGTCGGGGTAGCCCGGCGGAACCACACCGACCAAAGCCCGACGCCCCATGGGGCCAATGGACACCGACGCCCCGACGCGATCGAAGAACTCGCCTTCAAAGCGCGAGAGAACCTCCCCACCCCCGGATCCGATGATGGAGAGAGCGGGCAGCCCCATCATGTGCGAAGGGGCTCCGATGGCCACGTCGGCGAGACCGTCCCCGTCCACGTCCCTCACAAACCCGATGCACTGTCCAAAGTGGCTGGCATTGACCGTGTTGCTCACGATGCGGGGCCACGGCGTACCGTCGTAGAGCACTGACTCCTCCCCCGCCAGCGAGATATCCACCAGGGTCAGCCGCCCCACCGCCCGATCGAAGGCCGGCTGTGAGAATGCCACGAGGAAACCCTCATCGCTCCCCCACGCCGCGCAGCGAAAGTCGATGCGCCGGGGCTCCTTTGCAAAGGCGACGGTCCCCGGGAGATCGATGACGCGTTGCACCTCACCCAGGCGATTGAACACCCGCAGGCCCGCCCCGAGAGCATCCTCGCCCCACGGGCGTTCCACGATCGCGACCCCGTCCCGCGCCGTCCCAAGGATCGTGCGATCGAAGCCGCGAACGAATGCACCGGCCACGCCGGTGCGGGAAACGACCCGGGCCTGGACCAGCTTCCCAAAGCGGTCGCACTCCACGCGCCGGATGACGCCCTCCCCAAGGACGAGGACCTCGATACGTGACTCCCCCTCCGCGTCCATGTAAACGCGGCCGTCCAGGATCTTTCTGGCCCCCTCGACGCGGCATTGGACCGTGCCCGTTGGAAACTGCCGGAGCTGCAACGAGCCACCTCGGATCATGGCCACGAATGGGGATGGCTCAGCGTTCAAGAAGCGCCAGATGACCGGTGCGCTGAATGTCTCGGAGGGCAGCAACGCCCCCTCGACGGCCATCGTCTCGAGGAGCTTTCCTGAGCCAGCGCGATGGAGGGTGATGGCGCTGCCATCGCGCTCGAGCTTGCCCCCTTTCGTACGTTTGAAGAGGTGGCTCGCGGAAGCCACCAGCCCCTGACTCTCGTCGCTGTCCGGAAGGGCCACAAGCTGAACGTGACGCATGGCACCCCGGTGGACGCGCGCCTGAATCGGCGCCTCGACCGAGCGTTCTTCGCCCATGGGCCCCTCACCGTCCCCCGCATGCCCCTGGGCCACAGAAGCAATGGAGACAGCGGCTATCGTGGACGCCCACGCGGCGATGCGACGCGTGGGGGCGAACGGACTCGAAGGTTGGCGTCCCAAGGTACGGCACATGGCGCTGGGGTTTAGGAACCGGCGACTGGGTGGCCGGGCAGGATGAAGCATACCTTAGCGCTGGCCGTCGGTTTCCCACGCGGCCGCCACCATGGCAGGCGAGCCCCCATCCCACGTGCAATCCAAGGGCCCCACGAAGTACCTGCTCTTCACGGTAGGCGCCGCGCTGACGGTAACCCTTGGGTACTTCTTCCTGCCGAGGCTGCTCGTCCTGGCTCTCACCGAAACCGAGTACGCCGCTGGTTTCCGCGAGGGCGCCTTCGTTCGGATCGAGCCCGGCCAACCCAAGGCCGATGTGATCCGCGCCCTCGGAGCGCCTCTCTCGATCGAAGCCTCCCCCCCTACCACGGAATGGACCTACGCCGACCCCGCTCACCCAGGCTTTGATGAGAGCGGCGGCATCAAGGGGACCTTCACCTGGTTTTGCTTCGGGCCCGATGGCCTCGTGAGTTCCGTGTGGGCCCAGACGCAGCAATCGAGTTCCAGCATCGGCTTCACCACCAGCGTTGCCGCTAGCTTGGGTAAGGGCTACCTGGGTCTCGCGCCCCATGATCGCGAAGCGCTGATGCACCAATCGATGGACGACATCCAAGCGCGGTTTGGCCCTCCGGCCCGACGTGACAGCGACACAGCCACGGAGTACCTGATCTACTCACGTACCCCGAATAGCTCCCACTACAAGGTTCGGAGGATTGGGATCGACGCGTACGGGTTCGTCGTGTCCAAGAAGAGTTTCGTGCACTGGGACTGAGGCTTCGCTTGGGCAAGTGGGCCCAAGAACGCAGTGAAGACACGCCACTTCACGGACGGGCATTCTGTGACGCGGCGTTACCGGATGACGCCGGCACGCTCGCCCTACTCCACCGGGTCCACGACCAAGGATCCGCCGCTCGCGTTGCCGGCAAGGTCCACCGCCGTGGTCCACGTCAGCGTCTCGGCGGCGCCAAGGGCGCTGTCGAGGGTGACTCGGATGCGGCTCGGCGTGATCGCACGGGAGGCAAGGACCGTCTGCCCGCCGGAAGCCGACCACTGGAGGGGGAAGGCGGCCACGCCGTCGACGCCCTCGTTCGGAATGACATCGATCACGGTGCCGTCCGTGGCCTCGCGGTAGTTCACGAACGCCGTCAGGCCTGTTGGGGCCGTGGAGTCTCCGGTCACCGTTGCGGATTCGCTCACGGCGAAGGCTGCGTTCCCCCACCAGTCGCTAAGGAGCGCGGCGGTCAGGCTCACGGTAGCGCCGGTTTCGAGGTACACCGTCTCGGCGAGATAGATCGTCAAGGTGCGGCTCGAAGAGGCGTACGAAAAGCGCGCGCCCTCAAGGCTGATGGGTTGACCGCCCTGGGTGCAGCTCCAATTGGCGGGATCAAGGATCGTGTCGAGATCCACGCTCTCGGTGAATTGCGCGGTCAAGAAATCAGGCTCTGTCCCCGGCGTTGCCTCGCCGCCAGCGGTCATCCCCGGCGGAAGGGAATCCCCCTGCTGGATGCTGACCGCAGCATTGGAGGCCGCTTCGTTGCCGGCCTGATCGGTCAGGGCGGACGAGGTCACATCGAGCACCGCACCAATGGCCGGCGTGGACTGGAATTCCACGCGCACCACTCGGGGCGAGAGAAGCTCCGCGGACGTGGCGGCCTGGCCATTGATCTGGAAGGACGCGGCGGCGGCTCCCAGGTCAGCATTCACCGCTTCACTGAACTCGACGAGCACCGCGTTGCCGACCAGCGGCTGCGCCTCGGCCGAAAGAATGCTAGGCGGGGACGCGTCCCCCACCGCCACGATGCCTCCTTCTTGGGTGATCTCGTCCACCGGCACCCCCTGCAGGCTTTGGAACCGAACCACCGCCAGGGCGTACGTTCCTCCTGTCTGAACCTGATGGTCGTCTTCCCCTTCGAGCACAAACTGAATCTCGTCACTGCCGTTCCAGGTCCCCGTGGCCCCGGCGAGGGTCTCGAAGAAGCCGTAGAGCAGACCGTAGCGTTCCGTGTCGTCGAGCCCCTCCGGGTGGACTGGGCGATCGAAGCGCACGGTGAAGAGATCGTTCCGTTCGCCCTCCACAGCCGTCAGCGTCACGCCACCCGGCAGGATCTCTGGCGCCGTGTCGTCGCGGGCATCGATCGGAAACCCCAATGCGGGCTCCATCACGTTGCCTGCAAGGTCTGCGATGCCGAACACAGACACTGCGTCCCCCGCCTCCGGGGCCACAGGAAATGTCACCTCGGCACCGAGCTCTCGGACCGCCGAAGTGGAGGCCGTGGCGGCGATGTCGACGCCGGGGGCCGACGCCTCCGCAAAGGTCAGCCGCGTCCCCGCGATGGGCACCGAACCGATCAGGTCGGCCGACTCCACGTACATCACAGGCTCGTCGAACACGAGTCGCAGCGTATTGGCCGTCGCGCCAGGATAGGCGCTCAGGAGGCGCGGCGCCGTCCGGTCCCCTTGGACGGCTGAGCTGATCGCGTCCACGCCAAACGTCGTCGAGTCGATGGTGTTGCCGGCGATGTCCCGCACCGACGAGACCATCGCCGCGACGCTGTCCGACGTCTGTAGGTTCTGCCCGCCCTCCAGGGTCAAAGTCGCCTTACGGTCCGCCGCCCCATAAACCACTTGGGCTCCGGTGAGATCCACTGGCGTCCCCAAGGGCGACTCTACGCTCCAACGCGCGAGGACTTCGATATCCGCCTCGACCATGTCATCGTCGAAGACAACTTCCAGTTGATCGTTGTCCGCCCCCGAGACGGCCAAGGCACTGAGGCTCGCCGCCACCGGCGCGTCCGTGTCCGTGGACTCGATCGCGAGATCCTGCACCCCTGGAGAGATCTCACCGTCGAGGTCTCGGATCCCCTGGCTCACGTCGAGCGTGACGTCCCCGGGGATCGCCGTCCCATCGAGGGTCAAGCGCACGAGGCTCGGCGTGACCTGCGTCGCGGTCAGGACAGTCTGAGCTCCCACTGAGTAGAAAGACTCGTTCTCCGCGTCGGCCTGCTCAATGCCCGCCTCAAAAGTCACGATCAACGTCGCGCCTGTGGGGTCGAACGTCCGGTCCTGGATCGCACCCGTGACCCCGGCGCCCAAGGCCGCGGGGCCGCCGCCCGGGCCATCTCCATCGGAGGAACTCCCGCCGGAACATGCGGCCGCGAGGGCCGCGGCTGCGAGCGCGGGGGAAAACAGCGTCAAGCGGCGCGTAGGAACGCGCTGAGCACGGGCGAAAACCGACTGGTTCATGGGGCGGAGAGGGGAGTCAGAAGCGGGGAGCGACTCCGGTTCCATCGACGCACGAACTTCCGCCCCCCTAGGGATCTCCCCCCTTTCACGCCTCCGTGGCCCGATTCGAGCCGCTACGCCGTGATCTTTATGATCCGGGTCGTTGGCAGGGCTCCTTAGGACCCGAAGCGCGCGAAACCCGCCGCGTGCAGCTCGATCACAAGCTGCCCCACCGCCCCGTGATCCGCCGTCTCCGGCAAGGGCGAACTCTTCACCAAGGCCGGCAATGCCGCCGTGCGAGCCTTCGCCTCTTCGAGCACGCGTTCGTAGGACCAATCGCCGTGGCGAATCTCGAGCAGCTCCTCCGCGTCGGGGCGCTCCACCAGCACCTCACCGCGGGTCAACACCTCTTCCCCCATGCGCAGCAACCGGATGAGGTGCACGGCGTGCTTGGTGTCATACCCGTGGGCGGCCTCGATCTTGGCTCGATCCACGTTCCGTTCCCGGCGCCACGTCGCGTAGTGATTCCAATGGGCCTGCTCGGCGTCGAAAGCCTTGCGCTTGCCGGTGTGGGGAAACCGAATCTGCCCGCCCTCGGAGGTCGCACCGAACGCCGCCGGATCCGGCGGCCCGGGGGGCGGATCCACGAGCCACCTGCGATGGCGCTCCATGCGTTGGAACTGACCGCGGGCGTAGCCGCCGAAGCGCTCGCCCGCCTTGCGTGAGAGGAATCGCTGACGATTCGCCACGAGCCGGTCGCCAAGTTCGTCGCGGTGCAGCACGTGACGATCCGGAGTGAAGAGCCCCTCCAGGATGTTCGGGTTCCCCTGGAGCGCGAGCCGCGCGAACTTCGCGAGGGCGTAGATCACGTGGTCATTTCCCTCGCTCTCCTGCTGCTCGAAGGTATCGAGCCCAAGCAGGAACCGCTTCGGGACCACGCAGACCCCGCGGGAATCCTCGTCGCTCGATTCGATGCTCAGGCCATAGGCCCGCGACCCCGTCCTCACCTGGAGGATCAGTCCATCTAGGAAGAAGGGATCAGCCCCCTCCGGGAAGACGTCGCGGACCATCATGGTCAGCCGCGAACCTCAGCCGGGGGTTTCACGGCGCCCCGGATGAGTTCCTGAAGCCGCCCAGGGTCCGTGGCTGAGGTCTTGCACATGAACCCGCTCTTGTGGGCAAAGTGCACGTCTGGCTCCCCATCGAGCTGCGAGAAATCCAGGCGCGGGTCGTCTTCGAATCGGCTGATCCCGTAACCCTTGCCCCGGCGGTCGGGATAGACGGTAGCGCCGATGACGGCGTTGAGCCCCGCCGCGCGCACGTAACGGGCCACGCTCCCCGAAGGCTCTTCGGGCATGGGGTCCGTGCGCGGCAAGAAGATCGTCTCGACGGTGTCCGTGCCAGCGGCGACCGACCAGCGCTCACTCAGCTCCGCCACGCGATCGATCCCCTCGCGGACGGCGCGCAGGAACTCGAGCAGGTCCTGCCCAACGAAGCGCATGTACTGGTAGATCGGCTCGCCTGGGACATGCTCAGCTTGGCCAGCAAAGCGGCGCAGGAGCGTGATATCGATAGGCGAGTTGAGCTGCGAGATAGCCCGCCGCGGAACGCCGAGCCACTCCGCGGTCTTGTTGGGACCGCGGGAATCGAACCACTCGGCGGGCTCGAGCCAATCGCAGAACTGCAGGGCGTCCTCGTAAACCCCGAGGGCGCCGAGGACGAGGCTGAGGGCGCAGGTGGGCGCGTGCTCCCGGGGGAACTGGTGATGGTCAAAGTTCCAGAGTGTCGGGTCGTGGCTCCCGCCGACGTCGACCACCGCCACCTCGGGATCCAGGAGTTCCTCCTCTGTGGGGTCCCGCCGCACGATGGTCGCGTCCGTGCCGGCGATCAGAACGCAGCAAGCCAAGAGGTCGTCCTTGTGGGCCCCACCGGGGTGGGTCACGATTCTTTTGAGGTCTGGCATCGCCATGAGTATGACGGAGGCTGGCCTCGATTGCGCGCCCCCGTGGGCTGCGCGGGTCCCGAAACTCCGCCGCCAAGGGACAGCGAATGGCCGTCGCAGCCCACGCGGGTGAGACGTGGCACGCCCTGCCCTGGTACCGCCATCTCGATTCAGCAGGTAAGCTCGCCAGCAACTTCTCGACGGGATCTTTCTCACCTCCTGCTGATCGACTCGCCAGGGACGGCGCCGCCGCCGTTCCGCACTCTGACGCTCTGCCCCACTGACCATGTTGAGCCCCCAAGTCCTCGCTGCCCTGTTCCTGACCGCCGCCGGAGCGGCCCAGGAGGGAGCTCCTGTTCAGGTGGAGCCGATGCCGTCCCAGGAATGGAAGATGGCGCCCGCCGATGCGGTCAAAGCCGTCAGAGCACTCTCGGATATCGACGACGCTGACCCGGGCGGAACGCTGATCGTCAGCCAAGGCGAGAGGGTGCTCCTGACCCAGTCCTTCGGACTCGCCAACCTCAGCCATGGTGTCCCTTGTACCGGGGAGACGCTCTATCGCTCCGCCGCTCTCACCCACAGCGCCACCAAGGTTCTCGCCCTGGAGATGGCCGAAGCCGGGGCTATCGACCTGAACAGCCCCATCACCGAGCTTCTCCCCGCGCTGGAGAGGGTCCCTGGCGAAGAGACCGTGAACGAGCTTCTAGAGGACCGCTCGAAGCTCCAAAGCCTCGAAGCGCTGTTCCATTTTAGGCACCTGAATGAACGGGGCCGACTCACTCGACAGCAAGCCGTCGAAGTCCTCGGTCAAACGCGGACTCTCCGGGACCTCTCCGGCAGACGAACGAACTTGATCGTCCTCGCCGCGATCCTCGAATCCCAGGCGGGAGAAGACCTTGGGACGCTCCTGCAGACCTATGTCTTTGGGCCCGCCGGAATGTCCAGCGCTCGCTACTCCACGGATGACCGCGAGATCATCAGGGGATCCGCCCAGCCCGTTGTTTGGAATAGATATCGCGATCAGTGGTTTGCGCAAACGGTCAGTCCATTAACGCTCCACGAAGGGTCCATCTGGTTGACCGCGCAGGACGCACTGGCCTACGCACGACACTTCGCGGGCCATATGGAAACGGCGTCTGTCCTACAGGACGTCTTGACCGACGGACCCCAGGGGCCCGACGACTATCTGCCGATGGGGTACTTGACCGTTCGATTCCCCAAGGAGGATCTCTACGTCACCTGGGTTTCAGGGGTCACAGGAACGAGCAGCACGATCCCAGTACGGCTAGGGCTTCACATGCTGGGGCGAAGCGGTGAGGCGGCACGGTCCCTGATAGGCATCGGAGGCTGTCTCTTATACACATCTGACGCTGCCGACGATATGCAG
>CAJXRJ010000038.1 GCA_913058555.1 uncultured bacterium | reverse complement strand
ATCGAGTCCGCGTTGACGCTGAGGCTCGTCTTCCAGTTGCCATTGGGGCAGGCCGGGGGCTTCCTCCGCTCGCTCTTCAAGCTGATGGGGGTAGACCTCGACGCTCCTGACCCCTCGACCCTGTCGCGCCGGTACTGACCGACAGTAGCGTCGATGACGGAACTACAGGAGTCACGATCATTGAATGCGTCGGCTCGGGTGGCCGATGTCGGCGAAGGTTGCGCGTTGATCCTCGTGGGGATGGGGGACCGGCATGCTCAACCGCCATTGATGCAACAACTCCGGTCCTCGCGGACCCGCGCGTGGACGTGCCCATAGAACGCCGGGCCAAGCTCGACGGCATCCTCGCCGCCGGCGAGGTCAACGCGACCTTCTCCGTGGCCCGGGCCCGCCTGCGCCGCGCCATGGCGGACCCCGAGCAGATCGAGGCCCTCGCCCAGCGAGACAAGAACCCCTAGGTCGACGAGGACGCGCAGGACTTCGTCCATCCCCGGCAAATCCTGCTCGACGCCGTCGATGCGGCCAAGGAGAAGCTCACCGAGTTCTCCGAGGCCTTCAACGGTCCCGAGCACCAGAAGGGCATCAACCGCCGCCCCGACCTGATCGGCGCCCGGGTGGGCCGGGCGCGCCGAGGCATGTCCTCGAGCTGGAATGCCCCGACTCCCGGCCAGCTCAAGACCCTGGAGGACGCGAAGGAAGCCCTCGCTGAGGGCCTCGCGATGCTCAACGCGGCGCTGACCACCGAGGTTGCCGCGGCACGCAAAGCCTTCGAGTCATCGGGACTGGGCCTGCTCCGCGGGCTCGAACCGGTGAAGTAGGGAGGGTACGGCGAGAGGAGCGGAGCCGGACTGGGGCCCCGTTGAGCATTCTGCGGGTGACCCCGCGCTGCGAGCCGTGGGCGGAGGCCGCTCTTCGGCCTTCATGCCGCCGAATTGGTTGCGCCAGCGGTGGAGGTTCTGCTTGCTCACTTCCAGCTTGCGAGTCACTTCGGCGGTCGATTCGCCCGGTGCGAGCAGCACGTCGGTGTCGCGCAGCTCGCCCAGGACCTGTTCGGCTGTGTGTCGTTTCCGGGGCATGATGCCCCAAGGGAGCGGTTGAGAACTCCCATTGGCGCTGGATCAACTTTCCGGGGCCAAGTCACCCCGTTGTCTCCCCGCTATTGGCGATCCCAGGTCTTCCAGTTTTCCTGGTAGTCCATCTTGGTTTCGAGGTCACCTGCGCGGTTGAGCCGAATCTCCCCCTTCTTGAATCGCAGGTTCACGATGCGGTACTTGCCGTCTTCGATGGTGATCGCAAAAGTCTCACCGATCACTGCAACGCCGTCCTTGCGAACGACCCCAACCCCGCCGGTGCCGGCGTCCGTCATCTCGATCTCGATCTCCCAATCGTGACCGCCAGCGCTCATGGTGTAGGTGCCATCCAGCTCATGAACGATCGCCGGCGCGGCGATCGAGGTCACGTTCGGTGTCAGCTCGGGTTGATCGGAGACGGTCGTCGAAGGGGATGCGAGTGCGAGGAGGATGGAGAGTGTGATCATCGCGTTGAACGAAGTGGTTGGAGGAGTGGACAAGGAGCGGTCGGGCCCAGGGGGCTTTACGCTGTCCTTGTGGGTCATCAGTCTTCTCCCGATCGTTGCGTCTGATCTGGACATTTTTCGAGTTGATGAACCTCCCACGTGGGTCCCAAGGGATGCACGCGGCTGCGGGTGGCGCGAGCCGGCCGATGCGACCGCGTAGCGTGGAGGCGGGGGTGAGGGAACCGTGGTAGGTCCAGGCGTGCTCGCGGGGGTGGGGGACGAGAGCGGCGAGTCACTGAGCAGGGCCAATGGCTGAACAGCCAAGAAGAAGGGAGCCCGAAGTTGCGATAAGAAGACGCGCGATGGGGTGGAGATTCATCATCGCGGAGACGTTGACAGTGTAGGCGTACGGTGCCGCATGAGCCCCTCACACCGAGACTGTTGGGAGTCGCCAAACCGGGCGGCGCATCTACAGGCCCGAGGCAAGAACCCGGACGCGCCCGACGACGTCGTCAGCGGTGATGTAGAGGGTGCTTCCGTCGCCGCCGAAGGTGCAATTGCTCGTGGGACGGCCCGTGAGGATGGTGCCGAGGTGGTGGCCGTTGGGCGTGAGAACGAGGACCCCGCCCGGGCCCGTCGCGAACAGGTGTCCCTCCTGGTCGACGGCCAAACCGTCGGGGAGGCCCTGGAGATTGGGGACCATGGGCGTCGCGTCGAAGAGCACGCGGCCTTCGCCGATCGTGCCGTCGTCCTCTACCGGGAATGCCATCCACAAAGCGCGCACGGGGTCGGAGTTCGCGACGTAGAGGGTGCGCTCGTCGGGCGAGAACGCGATGCCGTTCGGCCGCGACATCGCACTCGTGAGCAGCGTCACGTCACCGGACGGCGTCACGCGATAGACACCCTGGAAGTCGATCTCCTTCTCGGGGTCCCCCATCTTCCCGGTTAGCCCGTAGGGCGGATCCGTGAAGTAGAGGTCACCGCTCGAGTGGTAGATGGCGTCGTTCGGGCTGTTGAAGCGCTTGCCGCTCCAGTGCGTGGCGATCGGCTCGAACTCGGGCGCAGGCGCGTCGAGCGGCGCCGTCATCCGCCCCACCTGGCGCAGGCCGTGTTGACAGAGGACGAGACGACCTTCTGCGTCGAGGAGCAGCCCGTTCGATCCCGGCTCGTCCGGCGCGACGTGGTCAGGGCGCGGAAGCGCGCCGAGGTAGCCGCTCTGCGCGAGGTACACCGACGCACCGTCTCCGGATTGCCACTTCCAGACGCGGTTCGGTGGTATGTCCGAAAAGAGAAGGAAGCCGTCCTCGCCGCCGATCCAGACCGGACCTTCCGACCATGCGAAGCCTTCGGCCAGGACCTCGACCCGTGCGCCGGGCGCAACGAGCTCGTCCATCGCGGGGTCGTTGCGCTCGACGGAGCCGATCGCCCTCAGGGCTTCAGGCGTGGCGCAACCGGTAAGGGCGAGACCGAGCGCGAGGGCGCAGGCGGGGGTATTCATGGCACGATCCTACTGGGTCGCTCGGGGACTGGGTCACACGACGCCGAACGCCGCGAGCACCTGGTAGCCACAGATCGCGCCGGTGGACACGACGGCCAGCCACAGGATTGGATCGATGATCGAGCGCGGCGCGAGCTCGCGACGCGTCTCCCGGTAGCGCAACATGCACGTCGCCAGGCCCAAGAAGGGCAGCATCGCCGCCTGCGCGACCGCGCCGACGAAGACCAGCGCGACCGGCTTGCCGACGGCGACGACGACGAGCCATGTGAACAGCGGCAGCACCACGCCAAGCACCTTGATCAAGCGTGTCCTCGACGCAGATTCCAGCCTGCGGAAGCCGAAGACGTGCACGGCATCGGCCATGATCCGCGAGCTCGACGCCGCCCAGACGAAGAAGGTCGAGAACAGCACCGCCGCCGCACCCAGGGCGTAGACCCACGTACCCACACCCTCACCAAGGCCCACGGTGTAGATCTGGGACAGCGACGCGTGCAAGTCGTTGTCGTCCACCGCGAGGCCGCGCCGGTGAAGCACCGCGGCACCGAGCATGTAGAAGGCGATCGTCCCGGCCGTGTAGACCGCGCACGCGATCCACGCGTCGAGCTGCATCACGCGCACCCAGCCGCGTGCGCGCGTCAGCCACTGCTGCGAATCATCCGCGGGCCCCACGTGCCGCGCGTATCCCTTCTCGAGGCACCAATACGGATAGAAGATGAGCTCGCTCGCACCAACGCCGGTGATGCCGAGCACGGCGAACGCGGTCACCAATCCGTCCGGAGGAATCGACGGCGTGAGCCCGTGCGCGAGGTCCGCACCCGTGATGGCCGCATCCGTACCCTGCACTATCACGGCCGCGACCAGAGTGAGGAGCGTGAACAGCCCCACCAGCGCCGCGGTCGTTCTCTCGACCAACCCGTAACGTCCCGACGCCAGCAGGGCGACCGCGACGAGCGCGAAGACGAGCGCCCAGAGCCAGCCCGGGAGCACGTCCAGCCCGAGCGCCGGCATCTCGAACACGAGCGCCAGCCCGAGCAGGATTCCACCGACCTGGAACGCGGCGCAAATCGCCATCACGCACCAAAGCGCGTTGATCCAGTTCAGGCGCCCCTCCCCGATCCGCAACGCCGGTCCCGGTACGCGATCGAACGCCTCGAGCACAGTGTGCCCCGACGACACCACGTAGCGGCCGAGTTCGATCTGCAGGAAGACCTTGATCACGCAGCTGAACAAGATCAGCCAGAGCAGTGCGAACCCAGCCTCGGCGCCGAGCTTGGTCGTCACGATCAGCTCACCGGAACCGACGATCGCGCCCGAGATGATGATCCCGGGACCGATCTCTCGGAGCCTGCCGGCGAGGGTCGTTGGAGGGGCGATTGGGGACGGGTGCACGATAAGAGGTTACGGAGCGTGGACCGTGCCGCACGAGATCTTCCCACCGGTCCTGAGTCCGGCTGGCCCCAGATGCCTAAGAGAAGGCTGCTTGCGACGTCGTTGACGGCCGGGCCGAACGGAGCGCCCTTCGGCATCAACAAGACGCGTGGATCAGGGTCGTGAATCGCCCAAGGGAGGCGGGTGAGCGCTGTCAGGTTGGAGGATCACGTGCGGCTCCTTGGGCCCCTGCGCTTCGGGGCTCAGCTACCCGGTCGACGGGGATCCAGCCGTGGATACACGATGGTGAGCACCGTTGGCGAGTGTTTGCTGAGCAGCGCCAGGATGCAACCACCCGTGGAATACCCGTGTGAGCCAGGGCAGGACGCTCCAGACCATGGTCGCCACGGACACCAGCAGTGAGATCAGCAAGCCCACGGGCCTCGGGAGGTTCGACAGCAGCGGGCCCAGAACGACGTCCAGTGCGAGAACCAGCGGATAAAGGCCGAGGAGGACCAGCGCCGCGGTCTTGTACCGCGGCGGGGGGGCACCAGGACCAGGTAGCTGGGTGAGCCAGCGCTCCATCCCCGTGAGGGTCGAGACGTCTTCCTGCCAGATATCGATGGCTCCAAGCCTCGACATCCAGCGCTCCCGCTCCTCGGAGCCGAGCCAGGCTTCCAGGGACTCCCTGCTCTCGAACTGCGTGATGGCGAGGTACTCAGAGCCTCGTTCGGCCAGTCGGAGGATCGTGGTCCCCTGGCTTCCCGGAGATCTCGCGGCGGTCTGCGATATCCCGGTGAGCCAGTCCTCGTAGCGTCCCTCGGAACCAGCGTGGACCCGGCGCCTGAAGACCTTGATCGCGGGAGTCTGCGATGCCTTTTTCATTGCTGGCTGGCGTGTTGCGCTGCCTCGAGCGGGATCAGCTTCCGATCGAGCTCTAGCTCTATGAACCTGGAGAGGAAACCAGTGAGCCACCCTCCGGAACCCTCCTTGACCTGGCGCTCGATGAGAGCCGGGTCCTCGGTCTCGGTCAGATGCACGATGCGCCAGCGATTCAGTGGCTCCTCCTCCGTGCCGGTTACCGCGTGCTCGACGTGGAACAGGGGCTGATGCGCTCCTGCCTCCACGGGAACGCCGTCTGGCCCGATCAGCTGGGACCGGCCGAAGAAGAGCACGGAGCGGCCGTGGGGATCGAGGTAGACCTCTTCGAGGACCACCCCGGGGTCGGTGCCCTCCTTCCAGGCCACCTGTCGGCTCGAGCGTACGAACCACGGCTTGCCATCAGCGAGCGTCATGCTCCCCCACGACTTGCCCTCGAGGACCACTCCGGAGATGTACGTGCCGGGGTCCCAGGCCTTCGCCACCTCCGCGTCCCAGAGCATCTGTCCCGTGAGTCGAATGCCGTCATCTATCGAGTGGGACTGCCCAAGCAGCTGATTCACGTCGACTGCGTCTGGTTCGATCCTCGTGTGCCCCGGCTGGTTCCAGGCCCGCTCGAACTCGGCTCGTGCGTCGCGGAAGGAAGCGTGGATGTTCCTGGGTCCGCTCGTCGGTTCTTGGTCGAGGCCCTCTGGCGATCGCTCGGGGAGATCGCCCGTCACGGCCTCCAACTGGAGGCGAGGGCAGATCGCACCGCGGATGTAGTCGACGAGAGCCGTGGCTGCACCGCGGACCTGCGTCTCGACCTGCTCGTCCTGGCACACGCCCCGCTCATCGAACGCTCGGTGAACCTGGGCCACGGACACGGATCCTGGCAAGACTAGCGCCCCGACGTGGGCACAGATTCCGCGCAGCTGTTCGAGGGACTTGATGGCCCCGATGCTTCCGGCAGCGACGCCCAGAAGCGCGAGGGGTTTGCCCGCCAGCTTGCTCGGAAAGCCGAGGTTGTCGATCGCGAGCTTCATCGGGCTGCTCACGCCCCCGTGGTACTCGGGCGAGGCCAGGAACACGCCCGTGGAGTCCTCGACCATCCTCTGGAAGCGCTCCAGCGCCTCCGGGTGGCGCGCCGGGAGACCGGGCAGCGGAAGGTCCAGCTCCTCGAGGTAGACGGGCGTCACCTCGACGTCTGGATGGCTGGCGAGCTCGTCGAGGGCGAGGGCAAGGGCCTTGGAAGTGGCGTTGTCCGGACGGACGCTGCCACAGATGGCGGTGATCTTGATGGTCATGATGGGTCTCCTGGTTGGGATCTCGGTCTGACAGCGAGAATAGGAGCGACCCGCGGGCTGAGAAGTGGGACAATTGAGACCCAGCGTTCTTCAGGTGGAACGATGGAGGCCCCGATGGATCACGACCTCAACGACTTCTTCTATTACGTCCACGTCGTGGAAAAGGGCGGCTTCGCAGCGGCAGGACGAGCCCTCTCCCTGCCCAAGTCGCTGCTCAGCCGACATGTGCGGCAGCTCGAGGACCGACTCGGCGTTCGCCTCATCCAGCGAACGTCGCGCCAGTTCGTCGTCACCGATGTCGGGCACGCGTTCTACAGCCGCGCGCGCTCCGCGCTGGACGAGATGGAGGCTGCGGAGGCGGAGGTCCGGTGCCACACCGATTCCCTCTCGGGACGCGTTCGCCTCTCGTGCTCGGTAGGCATGGCACGGTACGCCCTGGGCGAAGCGCTCAGCCGCTTCCTGCTGAAGAACCCGGGCGTCGAGTTGATACAGCACGTCACCAATGAAGAGGTGAACCTCGTCGAGGCCGGTATCGACATCGCCCTCCGTGGCCATGTCGGAGCCCTTCCGGACTCGAACCTCATCCAGCGCGGGGTTTCGCGAGCCCCATGGTTCCTGTTCGCCAGTCCGGCGTACCTCGAACGCGCGGGTCACCTCTCGACCCCGGAAGACCTGGGAGTTCACGTGGGCATGAAGGTCGGCTGGCGGCCGGAGCAGGGGAAGTGGTCCCTTCTCGGACCGAAGGGGGCGCGCTATACCGCGCACTTCCGTCCGAGGCTGTGCAGCGACGACATGTCGACCCTCAAGAAAGCCACCGCTGCGGGGCTGGGGATCGTTGCTCTGCCAGGCTACGTCTGCCGCGAGGAGCTACTCGCAGGCGAGCTTGTGTACGTTCTGCCTGACTGGCTCGCTGCCGACGCACAGATCAGCCTCCTCAAGCCCACGAGCCGGGGTGCCCTGCCGGTTGTGCGGGCGCTGACCGAACACCTGTGCACGGAGCTTCCCCGCATCACAGAGATGGACGGTGCTGCTCGCCCCGAGCCGTGAGCGCGGCGCTGGTGCGCTATCCCCCGCCCTCATGCGGCTCCACGGTGGGGCGCACCATGCCGCACGGGAATCGCGCGCCTGTCGCCAACGGTATGGAGTCGCACAAGAATCTCGCGCGGTCCCGTACAGTCTCTTGCGGTGCAAACTATGCGGACCCTCCTGACTTTCGCCCTCCTCACAAGCCTTCATGCGGCACAGTCGGAGCTTCGCCAGGGGCAGTTTAGGACGCCGGAAGCCGCTCGCGAGGACCTCGCGAATCTGGTCAGGAGCTATCCGGTCAAAGGCGACTGGACGGAGCGCGCCGCGCTGGTGCGCCGAGGCATTCTCGAGGGCGCGGGTCTCGAGCCGCTTCCCAGGCGGACTCCGCTCGAACCGGTGCGCCACTCGCTCCGAGAACTCGACGGTTGCACCGTTGAGAACGTCTCGCTCGAGACGGCCCCGGGGCTCTTCCTGGCCGGCAACCTCTGGCTGCCGGCGAAGCGGCCGACCAAGATGCCGATCGTGCTCTCCCCGCACGGCCACAGCCGCGACCCGAAGCACGTGAACGACGGCCGCTACAAGCCGGAGAAGCAGCACAGGTACCAGTCGCTGGCGCGAATGGGGTGCGCCGTGCTGTCGTACGACATGATCGGGTTCGGGGACTCCCGAAAGCTGGGTTGGGTTCACGGCGAGACCCCGCACGTCCTGCGCCTTCAGACATGGAACTCGATCCGAGCTGTCGACTTCATGCTTGGCCTTCCGAACGCCGACGCGGCGCGCGTCGCCGTCTCGGGCTCTTCGGGCGGAGGGACCCAGAGCTTCCTTCTCGCCGCCGTCGACGAACGCATCACGTTGTCGGCGCCCTGCGTCATGGTCTCGGCTCACTTCTACGGCGGCTGCGACTGCGAGAGCGGTGTTCCGATCCACGTGCGTCCCACGCACACAACGAACAACGCGGAGATCGCCGCGCTCGCAGCGCCTCGGCCGCTCCTGATCATCAGCTGCGGCGGCGACTGGACCCGGGACGTGCCGGAGCTCGAGTTTCCGTACCTGCAGCACGTCTACTCGCTCTTCGGCAAGAAAGACATGGTCGAGAACGCACACTTCGCGGACGAGAAACACGACTATGGCCCCAGCAAGCGGCAGGTCTTGTACACGTTCCTCGCAAAGCACTTCGCGCTCGACGCCACCAGAGCAGACGACAAGCGCACTGAGCTGCTCACGCACAACGACCTCCAGGTCTACACCGAGGAGCACCCGCTACCGAAGCATGCCCTGAAGCCCGGTCAAGCGGTCACACTCGGCTTCTGAACCCGTGGCAGTACTGAGCCGCGGGAGCCGTGCGCGATACGGAGTCAGGACGGACCTATTGCTTTCAGCCACCCGTCTCGGATCGGGGTGCAAGCGATGAGTTGGCCGTGACCCCGTACTCCTGCCCGCAATGCGCCAAGTCCGGGGGCAGCGCCGAGAGGGCGTGCCTGACGCACCGGTGAACTTCGACGGGATCGATGGTCCCGAGCACGAGACCGTGGCCACGCTGCTCCGCGATTCCGTCATCGAGCTGGACGTTCGATACTCGGGCTCCGGGGCCCCTTTCACTGGGCCCCCTTCACTGGGCCCCTGAGCGTGAGCTGGAGCTCCAGTCGCGAAGGCAGGGCCAAGGTCGCCGAAACTGAACGCGCCGCCCGCCTACCGAGTGGCCGGTACCGTGTAGCCGTCACAAGTGGCGAAGTTCAGCTCAGTGTGTCCGACGCCCAGGCCTCGGGGAGCCGTGCGCCTTGGCAGGGAGAACTCCAATGCACTGCAGGACAGACCGAAGGCGTCTTCCTCGAGCTAGTGCAAAGATCTGCGGTCACCATCCCTCGACCGGAGAGCCTGACGAACGACTGGTACGTGCGCGCCTCCTATCGAGAATCGGAGGACGCTGAGCGGTTCGGCAACTGGAACTACAGCACTTCCGAGCCAACGCTGCGCCTGAGCGCGCTCGGGCCGACAGAGTGGCGCTTCGAGCTTCGTAGGGCTCCTGGCGATGACGAACCGACGGACGTTCGCGTCGTCACACTCACGGAAGGGGATGACCAGGTCGTGGACTGAGCGACCCGTACTCGTCGCGCTCCCCCATGAGCGCCGGAAGACTGCGAGTGTATCCATGGTCGTAACGGACCTCCCCAATCACACGCGGGCTCCCGCATCTGCGCGGACTTCCTACGCAGGCCACGCAGGGCATGGTCACGAGGGGTGACGCAAACGGTTATGGCTCAGTTCTCCGTTCACCTGCAGTACCGGAGCCGCAACCGATGGTCATTTCCCGCGGCGAGAAAAGACAGACGATTGCGGCTCCGTTATCCGGAAGGCGGAATGGCGACCCGGGCTTGGGCGCACCAAGCAGCCACTCCACATCAAATGAACGTGATCTCGAGGCCGTCCGAGAAGTTGGAACCGAGGCCGACGATGTCACGGTGCCACGCCTGGAAGTTCCAAGTGTCGCCAGGCATGATCGTGACCCCTCCGTTGCCTTGGGGAACGTTACTAGTAGGAACGACGAGCGAGAATTCGCCCGTCGCGCCCGAGGAGACGATCTGGTGGGCCAGCGTGAACCGCCCGATGACGCCGCCGAGGCAGATATTGCCGTTGGAGGTGCCAAAGGTGCCCATGTTGAAGCCCTGGGTCATCGATGCCACGTAGATACCGAACTGATTGGCGGGGAGGCCTGACGTCATCAAGGTAACGTCGCCATTCGACGCCACGATCGAGCCCGAAGCGGACATCGTCGCGATTTGCCCCGTCGAGTTGGTCGCGGCCATGCAGTAGTTCGACCCGATGGATCCACTGCCCGTGGAACCCGTCACCTCCATGTCGTAGACATTGCAGAACCCTGGCGTCCCGCTCCAGGTGCGGGCTTCGATGATGACGTCCTTCGAAGCGCCCGTCGAATTGGTGTAGACCAGCTGCTCGTTGTCAGAGTTCGAGAAACCGATCGCGAGCGGGCCGCCGACGGTCCCTTCGCCAACGACACTGGAGTCGCAGGAGACCGACGGGTCCCAGAGGTAGACGTCGATGTCCGCGAAGGCGGTGGCGAACACGAAGTCAACAGTGAGCGTCGCTCCGTCGGCCACGGTCGTGGAGTAGAAGTCGGGATCCCCATCGGCCAGATTGAGGCTGGTGATGAGGCCGTCGCTCACCGCGAACGCGGCGGTGCAGTCATCGTTCTCCTCGAGGGGGTCCGGATTGAGCGTGATGCAGTCGGGCGGCATGGAGAGGTTCAGCACGCCGGATCCAGAGGCGGAGCCAAACCCGCCCACCTGGAGCAGCAGCGTATCGCCGACAGACAATCCGATCACGTTGACCTGGCTTTGATTGCCAGCGCCGTCATCGTCGTCGTATTCGATGCAGCTGGCGCTGCAGTCGACGCCCGAGTGGACGGACAGCTTGGTGTCAAAGCCCGTATTGTTGGTATCGAACGTCCAGTCACCGGCAGTCGGCACGGTGAAGACCCAGAACAGGTCCTGATTGATGGTCGATGCACCAGCGGCGCAGAGGCCGCCCCCATCGAAGCCGGACGTGGTTGCGGTCGATGTGTCGTAGGTGTACGTACCGGCGGCGGAAAGAGGGGTCGGCGTGGCGCAATCGTTGGATCCCTGCGCAAACGCAGGCGTAGCGATGGCGGCCACCGCAAGGAAGGGAATCGTTACATTCACGAGGAAAGCCGTTGGATGAGTGAAGCTGGATAGGAGAATTCGCTGCCGACCCGCCAGGTCCATCCGTGGAGCCAGCGCGCCGGAGCTCCTATAGACTGCCCGAAGTCCCCCAATCGCGCAGCCAAACGGCACCGTACCTCCACAGCACCTGTTACGCCGGATCTCCGAGCAGGTCGAACACGAGGGCCGCGGCCCGGGCGTCCCCTTGCGCGAGTTCGTCGATCGCTTGCAGGAACCGCTCTCGAGGGTGATCCGGTGTCTTCCGCCAAGCCTTCACGAGCTCGTCGCAGCCCGTTGCGGAATCGAGGACGCGCGTCATCGCCTCGGCGAACCAAGCGGGAGCCTTGGCGTTCATGGCAGGGGCCGAGGAGATGAAGGTCGAGAAATAGAGGTCCGCGCCCCCGAATCCCTCCGCTGAGTCGAAAAGTGCCTGCTCCAAGGCGGGGTTGATGCGAGCATCATCCAGAGTGAGAAGGGCCAGCTCACAGAATGCCTCACCGAGGGCACAGTGCCAGGCTGCGAGGTGATCCAGGAAGTCATTCAAGGTCGCATCCGGATCGCCCTTCTTGAGTGGTAAGTACTGAAACGGCGCGACCTGAACTTCGTCCGGGCGCTCCGCGATCCACTCGTCCCGGGCGCGGCAGAGCTTTCGGACGGTGCCGAACTCCAGGTTCCTCATGTAGAGGAGCCCACCCCAGGCGAGCATCCCCAATGCTTGGCTCGTGCCGTCCGCGAAGTCGCCCTTGTCCACGAGCAGGGTCGGGTGGCCTCGGGATGCTGATTCCCGAAAGATCGCCGCCCCCGTGACGCCACCGCCGATGACCAGAACGTCGGCCTCGTGGGGAAGCGGTGGGTGGGAGGGCGGCAAGTGCAGGGAAGGGCTTTGCGGTCGCCCTTCCGAGACCCTACATGAGTGGGACCGAGACCGCTGTCGTGAAGTTGGTCGTAGCTGCGCCTCCGGCGATGTCCCTGTGCCACGCCTGGAAGGTCCAGGTCTCACCGGCCATCGCCGGAGCGACACCGGTCGGAAGGGGCATGGCCTGGAGGTTGGGCCTGAAGACCACTGCGCCGACGCCAGGTGCCGTCGCGCTCGGTCCAATCACCTGCACCAGGGTTTGGAATCGAGCGATGTTGCCACCCAGGCAAATGAGCCCCTGGGAGTTCGAAACCGTCATCGGAGCGATCGCAGTCGTGGATCCGACAAGCATGCTGAATTGGCCAATGGGAAGGTTGGTCCCCCGCAGCTCGAGTTCGTTCGCGAGCACATGGTCGTAGCCCTCGGCGGTCAGCTCCCCCGGGAAGCCGGTGGAATTGGGCGTCGCCGAAGAGCACATCACTTGGCCAAGTTGGGCGCGACTGACGATCTCCAAGGAGTCGATCCAGCACACGAGGCTACTGGTCAAGTTGACGGGATCGCTTACTCGTACCCAGGAGAACGGGTTAGATGGCACGTACACGCCATCGAGAAGCGTGATGTCGTTGGTGGCGAAATCGGCGGCAATCACATCTTGGTAGAAGGCGGTGACGACTCCACCCGCGGCGATCTCGTACTCGGCGAGCAGGTAGTCCACTGGTGCGCCGCCGATATTCACGTCATTGCCGACTGTCGCGCTGTCTCCTGGGGCGACGGTCGCGTCGGTCGTGGACACGTTGCCAATCTCAAGGAAGAAGATGCTTGGATCCACAGTGCTGGACCGCACGCCGACGCTGGGGCCACCCGACAGGGAGCGATTGATTCCCCCAACGAAGGTGAAGGCCTCGCCGATCTGAGCGTTGCTGAAAGGGCCAGAGGTGACGCCTTGGCCGCTTGTTCCGGCAACCGTGCCTTTCACGATCAGGATGACATCGGAGGCCGAGGCGACCGTGGCGAACGAAGAGAGGCCGAGGGCGAATACGGCCAGCCGGGAAGTCGTGGGGCGAATATTCATGTGCGAGAGGGGGGAATTGGTATCGATGCTGCGAATCACAGCCTGAGAAACAATCGATGATTGTGTCATTCCCCGGCTGTGTGGATGCCGCTGGCGCGTCCTTCGAGCGCGAGAGTTCTTCTCACGCTTTCAGTCCATCCAGGGGTTCAAGAATCCCTAAATTCCGCGATGGGATTCCACGGATTCGAGGGCGGGCAGGAGGCGCTGTCTCTGCCCTTCTGAGAGAGGGCGGTAGATTGCGTCAACATGAGGATCTAGAGCATTCTTGGGGAGCGGTTTCGCAAAAGGTCTGAGAGAGCCACGGCAACATCGACATGCCGCTTGCATTCATCTCGGCTCGCACGTGCGTGCCGACGGGGACCTTGATCACGTTGTTGATCGTGGCCTGCCCGAGGTAGACATCCGCGACATCGGCCGTGCCCGAGAAGGTGTTTCCCTTGATGGTGAAGCCGTTGGCGCCGCTGAAGCCCGGGGGGGCATTCGAGTTGGCGAGGAGGACGTCGAACAGGCCCGAGTTCACGAACGTGTTGCCCTTGACCTGGACATTCTTGAGCGTGGTCGAGGCCTGACAGACGATTCCGAAGAGCGCGTCATGGACGGTGTTGTCCTTGATCTTCCCCTTGCTTGTGCGCGGTGTGTTGATGAATGGGGGTGGGCACGGGATGTAATCCGCTTGCACGTAGAGAGCCAGTGCGCCCGTCGAACAGTCAATGACGTTGTCCTTGATGTCAAACTTCTCGAGCGGCCCGCCGAGCAGCTGGATGCCGTAATAGCAGTTGCTGATGTTGTTGTCTTCTAGCTCGATCCCCTTCAAAGACCCTCCCGTGACCGGCCAGCATCCAGTGGGGCCAATCTCGAAACCGACTGCGGTGAAGATGGCCCGTTCGAATCCCCGAGATGGAGCCCGGCGATCTCGAGGCCGTTGATCACGACAGCACCGGGAGCCGCGAACGCCGTGTTTCCCGTCAAATTCGTGAGACCCGGGACCCTCACAGAGTCGCCTGAGGTGGCGTCGACGAGATCGACGAAGATCGGCGGATCGTCGCAGTCGGCTGCTTCGATCTGGAGGCTCTTGGTGATCAGGACAGCGCCGAGGTCGCTGAAATCGTAGATGCCTCCGAGGCAGATGATCTCGTCGCCGGGATTGGCTGCGTCGATGGCGGCCTGGAAGCCCGCCTTGTTCGTGGGCCCGACGACAACGTCGTTCGCGCTGGTGACTCCTGGGGTGAGCAGAGTCAGTGCGGAGACCAGGGGAACGATCCGTGTGCTATTCATGCAGCTGTCTTCGGTGAGGACGGGGAGCAGGTGGAACGATCGAGCCGGCGCGTGAGCGTTGTGGCCCTGGCCGGCGACTCCATGTGCCCCTCCAGTGCGGTGCACTGGGGGTCGAGTTCGCCGCCGACAAATCTGCGTCATCTGGCCAGCGCCTTTCGGTCATGGAATCCCGAGGGAGTTCGGCGATGGCGCAAGAGCGCCGCGTGCAGCGGGGATTCACGATCCCGTGGGGGGGCCCCTCCCTCGTCCGACGCACTCGCTGCGTCGTGTGGGGCGAATACTGGCTGGTGGAGACTCGCACCGGTGTGCCCCTCCACCTGTCCCGACGTGACTCGGCGACACAGAACTGGGAGTGGACGGCCTGCCCTACGCGCTACCCGGGGGCTCGAACCGCCAGCAGTGGGCACACCGGAACTCCTCCCAGCAATTCCTGACCATCAAGCATGGCCACTCATGTGGGCCTTTACTTACGCCGCAACTCAACGACGACTTCTGCCGTCTCCCCCTCGCGCACGTCGATGCGCCGGGGCTGGATGGGGAGGAAGCGGTCGCTGCCGACGCCTTCGAAGGTGAGCTCGTAGAGGCCTGGGGCGCTGACAGGGACAACCTCGTAGGAGACGGAGGGCGCTGTGCCTTCGTGGTCGACGGCGTGGATACTGCGGCCGAGCCCGTTGAAGATTGCGTCCTCGCGGGGGAGGGGGGCTCCGTCCACGCGGAACTCGAAGTAGATGGCGCAGGGGGGGGTGAGTTCGAGCCGTGTGGATTGCAGGCCAGGGACGAGGCTGAGGTCCTTCCTGCGGGAGCCGACGTTGAGGCCCTCAGGGATTCGCCAGGTGGAGACGTATGCCGGCCCGGGAGCTGTCCAGAAGCGGAAGCGGCCCGGTTCGTCTTCAAAGCTGGTGGCGTTGCGGTTGACGGTGCTCCACTCGAAGTTGACTCGGCCTGGCACTTCCTCGCGCGTGCCGTAGCGGATCTCCTCGAGGGGGATTCGCTTGCCGGTCTTGGCGTCGACGGTTTCGACGACGACCTCGGCGAGCTCCGAGATCGTCAGATCCAGGTTCGCGAGACCTTCGACCGGCACGTCGACGATCCAGTTCTTCATGAAAGGCATGAGCTGGACCTGATAGATGCCTGCCGGCAGGTTCTTCAGCTGGAACGACCACGTCGGGAGGGCGCCGCCGACGCGTTTCATGTCGAAGAGCGAGAGCTCAAAGTCGGCCTCACCGTACTTGTAATCGGCCATATAGAGTTGCAGGCGCACATTGTCCTCGCCGCCGAATGTCGGGAAGGAGACCTTGCCACTGAGGGTCGTGAGCTCCGCTGGTAGCGGCGCGTCGGACAGCGCTATCTCCAGTTTGCGCACTTCACCGGCGGCCAAAGAGAAATGCTCGGTGGCGAGGACCTTCCTCTTCCGCCAGGTGAATGCCGTGCCCAGTTCGATCGAGACGGTGTAATCGCCGGGTTCCAAACCGTCGATCCGTAGCCCGTCGGTCTCGTGATTCTCGTCGAGCCGTTGCGACCAGACATTGCCCTCGGTCCCGTTCGGTCTCTTGCGCTTGACGATGAGGGTGGCTGGCTTCTCGAGCGCGGCGTATGCCTCGAACTGAACGTTCGTCAGCTGCACGTCCAGCTCGGCGGAGGGTGTGAGCAGCAGCTCACGCTCTGCGTTCTTCGAGACATCCACCACGAGCCGGCCCCAGGCGTACCCGGGGGCCCGCGCGAAGATCATGACTCCGCGCGCATTCTCTTCGGGCTGCGTGAACTCGATGGGGCGGGGGATTTCGCCCGCCCTGGGTTCGACCGCGATCCCGGCGGCATGGGCTTCCGATTCGTCCGCCTCGCGCCCCCCCGCGAGCGTGACGGGAGAGCTCAGCCCGTTCCCGAGCATGGTGTATGGGTAGTCCAGCGAGGGGCGTTCCGTGATCCCCATGAACGCCGTCACAATACTGCGCAGCTCCACGTCCTCGAGGTGTTTGCGGGTGGCAGCGGCACGCACGGACAGTTTGAACTCTGGCCAGAACACCACCGCGGCGAATTGCACACGGACCTCGTAGACGGTCTGGTTGCCGGAGTGCTTCGTACCGATGGAGAGTGGGAGCTGGACCGTCTCGGAGAAGTGCAACGGGTGGTCGACTCTGACTGTTAGCCGCTCGTTGCGCAGTCCTCCGGCCAGCTTGGTCACCCGCTGAAGGTATGGGCCGAGGTCGAACTCGCTCGTCATCCCCTGGATTCTCCACGTGTCCTGGACCTTGTCCCGGGGCCAAGTGTCACTCTCCTCCTCGGCCGTCAACTGGACGCTTGCCATTGGGGCGTCCGCCTCGGGAATGCCATCGATGATCACGCGCAGTCGATGGGTTTCATTCGTCAATGTCATGGGGGCAGAGGATCCCTCAGGGGCGGGGCTCCGTCGCTCGACACCCATCGCCGGATGGTCGATCGCAGACAGCGCAGCGGCTCCCCCGTCCTCCTCATCAGCTAAGGGCGAGTTAGCCCCCACGGCACCTGGGGACCCCGTGCGCAATGCCCGACCCATGAAGTACCCGCACGCCACCACAAGGACTGCTGCGATGATGGCAAGTACGGGCCGGTTCTTCTTGTTCATGTTCCTATCCTTCGCGCGTAGGGCGTTCGCGCGTCGAATCGTCGGTCGATCGGGCGGAAGCGGATCGTGCGGGCGCGCGTGGAGCCGAAACGCAATGCCTGGAACCCAGGGACTACCTCGGACTGTACTCAAGGGGGGAGGTCGGGGGGTAACCGTGCCGTAACGGGCGCTGGGGAGGTTCAGAGAGCGCCGGCATGGCGGCGGCGACCGGTCTCACCCTCGCGGCCAGCGGCACACCAGCGAACCAGCTCGAGAACTTCGTTGATCAACGGATCAGGCCTTCGCCCCATGCGCAGGCGGGGCAAGCAACGCAGTCGTCTGCTTGGACGGCGACATCCGTCGCCTCGATCAGGGGCCGCAGATTCTGCCTGCCGGAGCTGCGGGTGAGTTCGCGCTCGGAATCGAGCTCACCATGATCCCCCAAGGCAGCGGTTTTGTTGCGGCCATGGCAGGCGAAGCGTGGAGACTTCAGGCCTGGTTCCGCGATAGCGTTTGACTCGGATCCAATGTCGCGGATGGCATCGACGTGGACTCTCCATAGCGCGTGCTTTCCCGGAACGGCCAGGGAATCACGTAGCGAGGGTCACCACTCAGGACCCGTGGCTGGCGAGGAATGAACGAGCCCAGCCATGTACCTCATTGGCCGCGGACTAGCGGGCCCCGATGATGCGGGCGTAGCGGAAATGAACCTCGAGGGTCATCACGCCGAACGCTGTGGGGGGGATAAGAGTTCCAAGCTGCGAGTTTTGTGCCTGGGTGGATGTAGGGCGTGTGCAGAGCAGCGCAGCAGGATGAGGGATGTGGCCATCTAGACTCTGCGCTGTGCCGTTCAGGTGCGGCGGGTGCTCCGATACTGACTCAGGGGGGGATATCGGCAAGGGGGGCGTTGGGGCCGAACGAGGAGCAGCCGACCGGCGTTGGTGCACAAACCCGATTGGCACAGCAAGTCTCCCTCCGTTGACGACTTCAGCGAGCGAGGGCCACCGAGCGTGGTCCCCCCGAGCCTAGAAGCCGGTTCAAGATCTTGCAGCCGATCGCGACCTCTGTCTTCTGTGCAGCTAGACCCCGGGCGTGGAACCGGTCGCCGAGCATCGACTTGTATCGGAAGAAGGCGTTCTCGACCGTACCCTGCTGATGGTAGCCCGACTCTTTCTTCCATCTCAGGCGACCGACCTGGGCGACCCGGAGAATTGTCCGGTCCCGCTCTTTGGATCTAGGCTTGCCGCCAGTCACCGACGCCGTTCGCGTTGGGGGCACGACGACTCGTGCTCCTCGAAAACCGACCTGGTCGTAGATGGCCACCGTGTCGTAGGCCGCTTCTCCTGTGACGCTGGCGACCTTGCCCTTGGTCTTCTTGATGACCTTGATCCCGGTAGTCGCATCGTCGCCCGAGCTGTCTGTCAGGATCTGTGCACGGATCATCCCCGCTCGGTCAACGCCGATGTGTAGCTTGCGCCATCCTCGCTTCCCGCGCCCTCCGTGCTTAGCTGCGGCCCATTCGCTTTCCCCCACTATCGACAGCCCGGTGCTATCGATGATCAGTTGGATGGGCTTCTTCGACACGATGGGCACCAGCTTCGCGTTGAGGCTCTTGCTCCGCCGAGACAGGGTCGTGTGGTCTGGGGCTTCAAGGCTGAGCTCCATCAGATCAAGCAGGGATATCAGGAAGCCCTCCGCCTGCCGAAGCGGCAACCGGAAGAGCAGGCGAAGGGTTAGCGCCGTCTCGATCGCGAGGTCCGTGTACTTCCGTGGTGCTCCCCGAAGACCTGATGGCTTTGCCGTCCATGCCTTGATCGCCTCGGGTGATATCCACAGGGTGATGTCGCCGCGCTGGACCAGAGCCTGATCGTACTCAGCCCAGTTGGTGACGCGATACCGGGTCTTGTACTTGGGATGCACGCGGGAGTTCATCCCGGGACCATAGGCGAGCCAAGGTCTGCACCTGAGGACACCCCGCGTACGGCCCGCTGAGGACGAGGCAATTGCGCACCAACGCCACTTGACGCTCTCAGCGTGGGTGCGCTTGCGGTATTGGCCCCTAAGCGTGAAGATGCGGCTATGAAGTCTGCCAGCCTCATAATCATCTCAGCCGCCCTCTTCTCTACTCCATTGCGCGCGCAAACGTGTGCTGGGCCCTTGGACCTTGGCACATTGCCCGGCGGTACGGACGCAAGGGCGTCTGCCGTAAGCGCAGATGGCAACGTCGTCGTCGGGACATCAGGAAGCAGCGCCTTCCGCTGGACGGCGGTGGGCGGCATGCAAGACATCGGCGCTCTCGTAGGACTAAGCACCCAGGCGAACGGGGTGAGCGCAGACGGAAGCGTGGTCGTGGGGACATCAGGGGGTTTTGCTTTCCGCTGGACTGCAGCCGGTGGCATGCAGCAGTTCGGTGGCCCGGGTGGGTCCTCGGCCCATGATGTGACCGCGGATGGAAGTACAATCGTCGGGACGAAACCTCCCCTGCTCAGCTCGAACAATACTCACGCCTTTCTTTGGACGTTCGGCGGCCTTCCCCAGTCTCTGGGTACATTGGGTGGCGCAAACTCATCGGCCGAAGCGGTGAGCGCCGACGGAAGCGTTGTCGTCGGGTGGGCAGAGGATGCACAAAACGCCCGCCGCGCTTTCCGCTGGACGGCCGCCGGTGGCATGCAGGACCTCGGCGTGCTCCAATTGGGGGGCCAATCCGCCGCGCGCGGCATGAGCCCGGACGGCAGCGTGGTCGTGGGGAGGGCGTCGGTCTGTCTCT
>CAJXRJ010000037.1 GCA_913058555.1 uncultured bacterium | reverse complement strand
TTTCCCCGCCGCTCGACGAAGTCGCCGCGGGCCAGCTCAAGGATCTTGTCGCGGTCGACGCCTGGCTGGCGTTCGAACTCGAAGGCGTCGAGCGTCTTCAGCGACGGGAATCGCGCCTCCTGGATGCGTCGTTTCACGCGTCTGTCGTGGCGATCGAGGATCTCATGGTGCACGAGTTCGGCAAGAAACTCAGCGTACGATGCGCCGCGCTGCTTGGCTTCGTCCGCGACTCGGTCCCAGTGCTCGACGAACGACGGCAGCCGCAGCTCGCGCAGCTCCTTGACGAGCAGCGGAGGCTCGTTCTCTTTCGCGCTGCTCATACGAGGGCTCCGGCGTGCAGCACGCTCCACTGGGAAAGGTCCGGTGCGGCGACCGTGATGCTCGCGATGCTCGGGCGATCGATCTGCACGGGTTCGATGACGAGCCGCGGCTGCCGCTCAATGCGCAGCAGCTGGCGGATGCTGCCAAGGCCGGGCGCCCCGCTGTCGAGTGACGCGACGACAGCCGATCGCAGCGACTCCAGCGGGTGCTCCACCAACAGGCCGAGCACCTGGACCCACTCCCGGTCGGACTGGCGACGCTCGCGTCGCAGCGCGACGCGCAGCTCCTCGAAGCACGGAGGCAGCCCCATCTGCCGGATCACCGTCGCTTCAGCTGCGGCTCGAGGTTTGCGTTCGAGCAGCTCCAGCACGTGTTCGAGCTAGAGAACGTACTCGCCAGGCGTTGCGCTACGTGCGTGGACTGCCACCACGGCGTCTTCGTGCGCGATCTCGACGCGGTCGTGGTAGAGGCGAGCCGTCATCTGCTTCCGCGCGAGGTGCTTCGGGATCGAGTACGTGCAGCGATCGATCCGCACGTGGGCGTACTTGTCGGCCGAGCAGCTGATTACGCGCGCGGTCTCCGGTCGGTGCGCCGGGACCGGACGCAGCTGCTCGCGTTCGGCGATCAGCGCCTCGCGAGCCGTGCGTCCATCGCGTAGCTGGCGCCTATCGAGGTCGATGTCCAGCTCGTGGAGAAGCCTCTCGTTCAGCTCGGCGATGCTGGACGCCACCGGCACCGGCCGGAAGCAGAGTCCACGAACGTACTGCACGCCGCGCTCCACCGAGCCCTTCTCCCAGCCGCTCGCCGGGCTGCAGAAGTCGGCGCCCAGCGGCCACTCGGAGCGGTACGCGTGGAACATCTCGGTCTCCGCCCGCTCCGCGCCCTTCAGGATCTTCTTGACCGCCATCGACGCGTTGTCGAAGACGACCCGGCCCGGCAGTCCGCCGAACCACTCGACCGCCGACGTGATCCCGTCGAGCAGGCACTCGATGCGCTGGAACGCGTAGGCCTTGGCGAAGTAGGCGTTGCTGGCGGGCAACGTGGCGACGAAGAAGAAGACCTTGGTGCGACGGCCGTCGATTTCGGCCCAGGACTCCCCGAAGTCGATCTCCATCGTCGCGCCGGGCACATGCGTCCGGTGGACGAAGGCCTCAGGGGTCCGAAGCGAGCCGCGCACGTCCTGGACGTAGCGGCGGAGCGTCCGCTCGTTCCGACGCACGCCGTGGCGTTCTTCCAACAGCCGGCCGATGCGCTTCGCGGAGATTCGCTCCTCCTGCTCGATGAGCGCCACGATCTCATCGCGATGGGCGTCCAGCATTCGGCCCCGCTCTGGGGACTGGCGGGCTGGGTACTCCTCCGGGCCGCCGACATGGCGCCGGACCGTCTTCACGTCCACGCCGAGGCGGCGCGCGACTTCCTTCTTGGGCACACCATCGACGATGTGCATGTGGCGGATCTCTGCCCGAGTTGACATCCTGATCACCTCCTGGCCCTCCCTGCGGCTGGATTGAGTGCGTGTGGTTACGCTCCTCAGTCTGCCGCTCTGGAGGGCCTTTCCGTAGCCGAACCCGGCCCCGCGTAGGGGGTCGGCCAGGGGTCCCATTTCAACTGTCCGCGGGGTCCTCTTTCAGGTGACCGTCAACACCAGCTGCCATCTCGAGCGAGACGCCCTCTTCGTGTAGACGTCGACCTTGTCACCCTCCTCAAGCCGCTTACCGGCGAGATACCAGCCAGGCTCTTGACCGGCGACAAGCGTGTCTTCACGCCACCGGAGTCGACGAGCGAGACGGGGACTTGTGGTTTGGGTGGCCATGACTCACGGTCTCACATGTTCGGACGATAAGTCAACGAAGATGGCCGCCCCGCGTGAACGAAGCGGCCGGTTGCCGAGAGAATCAGGCGGGTTGTTCCGCCATGAACTGCTCGCAAGAGGTGATGCAGCGACGAAGGTCCAGGAGGTCAGAGCTCCCGAATGAGTTTGTGTCGCTGTAGCCACGTTCGCTGTCGTCGGCAAAGCTGCGTTTGAAGGTGACGGAGAAGAAGGCGCCCGCGTGAGTCTCGTTCTTCCAGACGGCCGCGCTGACGCTGCCGGAACGGATGGAGTGGACGGGGCGGTTGGTCGTGGTGTTGGTTTTTGTGGTGGTCATCGTGTGTGTCCTCACCCGTTGAGGGACACCACATGACTGACGCGAAAGCCGACCCGAGCAATGCCCCCATCCCCCGTGGCAGGCTCTAGAAGAGGGTCACCTTCTGAGAGCGGCTCTGTCTGGCGGCAAGGCTTAGATGAGAAAGGACTCGTGCAACGTGTCGAACGTGCAACCGGCGCGAACACAGAGAGTCGGTTTCTCGGGGTCATGCTCGAATGCGCGCTGCAAGCCAGAGCAGAGCGAACATCGAGACGATGACCGATGCGAGAGCAACAAGCACCTTCTCGAGCGTGTCGAGCGTGTTGCCCGGTCCAAGGAGATTTGCGGAGCCTAAGGCAAGCGCCTCCCAGAGCACGAGTTTAGGGATGTAGGCAAGGACAAGTACGACAAGGATGAGGAGCAAGCGCATCGTCAAACCTCCACTGCTCCGAACAGGTCAGCGGGCGGCGCTTCGGGAAGCGGCCAAGGCAAGCGAAGCAGTTGTGCCTCAGACTCATCAAGCGGATTCTCCATCTGCCAGTGCGCGGGTCGCTGTTGCTGCGAAGCTTCGAGAGCACGCTGGTCAGGCTCAACGAGGTGGCGGCGAAGCCAGGCAGGCTCAACCCTTCCCTTCCACCAAACTCCAGCACGTGCAAGTACCGCGACGCCGTTGCGCTTGCTTGGACCACCAAGTGAGCTGAGCTGGGCTTGCGTGACTGGCGGTACCCCAACCTGGCTCCACGACGTTCCGTTCGAGGTACCGCCTGAGCCCATTGATTCACTGCCGGAGGTTTGCATGACCTTCTTCTGCCCCATCTGCTGCGTGACGAATTGCATCGTCAGAGGTGAGAGCGGCGGCATGACTCCAAGCATCGCAACATTCGCAAACAGACCCAACGCTGCTTGCGGCGACCCGTGGATGCGGGCAAGGCTCTCGAGGTCTTGATTGGCGATGATTGTTCGAGCGCCCTTAGAGCGAAGCACCAACAAGGCGCGTTCAAGGCCGAGCTTGCCGCATGCCGCCGCTTCATCAATGAGCATCCACATGCGTTCCTGCCCGTCTCGAGCATCGGGCATGTCCTCAAGCGCGGTGCAGGCGATGGAGAACAGAGCGCGGTTGATGCGCTCAAGGCCCACATGGTTCGATGCACTCGATGAGAGCACGAAGATGTGTGGTCGTGATGAGTCTTGTGCCCACTGCTTGACCGAAAAGGCCGGTAGGTGACTGTAGGCGCTCGCAACCGGTGCGATGGGACCGAGTGCAACGGAGATGGTTGCAAGCACTGCAGCAGCCTGGCCGGGCGCGTGCTGCGAGATTACGTGTTGAACGCGCGAGAGAAGGTCGGGCTCTCCACGAAGGAGAAGGGCGACGTGGGTCGGGCGCCGTGCGATGTAGACCAGGTGTCGAAGGTTCCAGCTGTCAGTTCGACGCCCGAGGGCAACGACCAACGCCGCTAGGCACAACCTAGCGGCCTCTGGGAAGAAGGGCTGGCTAAGGTTCTGCCCCATCGGGATGAGAGTCTCGGCGAGCGTTGCTGCAGAGGTCTCGGTGGAAAAGTCCGCCGCGAAGTCGGGAGCTGCAGAACAGAGCGGGCTCATCGGATTCGAAACCATCAGCTGATTTGGCTGCAGCCCCATCGCGGTGAGGTGGGCAACCCACTCGTTCTTGATGTCGAAGCACAGGCAATTCGTGGCGAGGCGACCCCTCGGGAAGAGCGCAGTGCGAACCAGCGCGCGCATTTGAAGCGTCTTGCCGCAGCCCGGCGGACCAAGAAACCCACTATGAGGGCCGCCACAGCCGTGGCGCGGGATGTCTTGACCACAGAAAGCGAGCGTGTCGTTCTTACGTCGAAGCAGCATGCTTGTCTCCCTAGAGGTGGCGGCGGGCTTGCTGCATGTTCAAGACACAGCCTTCCTCGAGCGGCATTGGTGGCTCAAAGGAGAGCGCAGCGCGCAGAACCGAGGACGAGATGAAGTGGCCACCAAGGCTGGCAAGCGAAGCGTGCCACCAAACTGGGCCGATGAAGTACTTGGCGGCGAACCAGGCAGCGGAGCAGGAGAACACAACCACGAAACACTCCGTGAGAGCGCGAAGCATGCAATCTGCGAGAAGCTTACTCGTGACCGGCAGGCCGCTGCGGGTGAGCGTCAGGAAGCGAATGTTCGCTGCTCTTGCGGAGCCAAACATGGAGAGCAACTCTGCGCGAGCAAGTAGGTCGAGCGGGTGGACCTCAGTGGTGAGCCTGGCAACACCAGCGCCGTAGCCACTCAAGAGGACCGCAGCTAGCACGAGGGATGTCGCAACATGAAACGTCGCCAGCATCAATGCGTAGCGCACCAAGCCGACGCGAATTGGGGAATCAGCTGCTCGAAGGTCCCTCATAGGCCAAACCCCTGTTGTCCATCCCGGTGCAGAGTGTTCCGGGGTTGGTGGCGTATCGGAGAGGCCTGTTGACGGGGTGTAGCGGCCCGAATCTCTTGAGGCTCGAGGCCCTGGTACTCGGCGCGAGTGATTACAGCCTCGATTCGCTTCACCGCGCGTGAGACGGTTGCGAGCTCTTGCAACCAGTTCCCCTGGCGCTCGATGAACACCTGAGCGAAGTTGTGGGCATGCTTGCTGTACGGCAGGTCATGCCCGCGACACGCATAGCCAAGTTCGAGCGAGGCTGCGGCACGCTGAGGCGTGAAGTGGACCTGCCGTGTCTTGTTCTCGAGAGCGAAGCGCACGGTGAGTCCCCCACGATTGAGCAAGGAGCGACGGCTAGTGGAGGGTTCGATGAAGCCAAATGAGCCCTGCGCAATACAGGTCGCTCCCGAGCGTTTCGAGTTGGCGTGGTATCCGAAGAGCCCACGGCTCAGAACCAGCGTGTGCTTGAGTCGAACAGGCTCTCCAACATGGAGGCGGGTATGGCTGTGGCCTATGCCAGCGAACTCCTTGAGCAGGCCCCGCCGAGAGACATCTTGTTGTGCCGCCGCATTGAGAAGCGAAACGGCACGGTCTGACGTTGCTACCAGACTTGGGGTCACCTTGCGTGAGTAGCGTAGGGCTCGCTTGGCCATCGCTTCGATGGCTCGCTCACGGTCAGCGGCGACCGAAATTGCTTGTGTATCCACCAGCGTGCGCAGTGCCTGCTCTGGGCGAGCTTCAAGTAGCTGGCGCTCGAAGGTGCTCCTCCACCATTCTTTCTCTGTCATAGCGATTGCTCCTCGCCGATGTGGTTGCTGTGTTTGGTTTGCCGACGGACCTCACGGGTCTTCTTGGGCTGTGGTGCCGGGCGCTTGAGCACCTTGGTACGCACGGGGGGTCTGACCGGCGCCTGATTGGGCAACACAGGCCTTGGCTGGGTTGCGATGTCTAGAGAGCGAACCAGTGCAAAGCGCACGCTGTTAGCGCGGATGCGAACGAAGCGCACGGTGCGGGCAGCAAGAAACCCGCGACGCCCCCTCCAGTCGAGCCGAACGACGACGACCTTGCGGGTGAACGGAAGCCTGCGCCAGATGCGCTTGGTCTCGATTCGCTCGACGACCCCCGTCTCTCCTTTGCGAGCGAAACGCATCCCGTTGTTGGCGCCCGAGAGCTTTCGAGTGAGGCGCACCAGAGCGTTGTCAGCAATGCGGTTGGCTGCCAAGTGGTAGTGACTGGCGAGAGTCACGCGCTCACCGACATGAAGGCGCGGAGCGCGACCAGGCTGCTGCTTCCTTTGAGGCCGAGCGGCCCTGCGCTGGGATTGATGCTCCCTGTCTACAACCGGTAGCGGTGCACGCTCGGGGCCGTTGACCCGTACGGTTTCGCGCACCCGCGACCGGGTCGTGTCCTGGCGACGAGGAAGAGCCTCGAGGCGCAGATTGTGCGCTATCACGTGAGGCTCAATCGCACGGAGCACTTGCCCAGGGCTTGCGCCTGATGCCTGCAAGCGTTCAGCAACTTCGCGCAGCAGATGGCGTGGCTCGAAGTCGGGGCGACTCACCGCGAGCTCACAGCGGGCAGAAGCAAGAGCATCAGCGACGGGTTGGGCAGAGCACTTGTAGAGTTGCTCGGCGCTCTGGGCCTGTTCGGACGAGAACAACGAGGCGACGTGCTCGCGAGTGATGCCGTGACGCTCGGCCACCTCCCAGGTGCGCTCACGCAAGGCGGGAAACGACAACTCCGCCTTGGGCCCTCGTGTTTGCAGCGCCACGCGTTTGGCTTCAGCTGGAGTGCTCAGTCTTTTTTCCTGCATCACAGCTTCAATTTCGTTCGAGCGAGAACTCAGCTCGCGACCGAACTCATCGGGGAATCCAGCGAGCTTGTATGCCTTCAGTCCGCCGTGCTGATAGGGAACCGTTTGCACACCCAGGCGCTGCAGCTCATAGCTTGTAGTGAGGCGCGCAAGAGCTCCGAGAGAATGTGCGTGGGCGTACATCTCGCGCCCGATGCTCTTTGTCCACCGTGTATCCTGAGCGCTTCGAACCAGTGCGGACCGGAATGCGTGGACGTGTATCTGTGGAGCGTTTCCGTGGCGGTTGTGGAGATGGATGTGGCAGCACCAAAGAGCAGCACCGTTGTATTCACGGGTGCTCCCGCCTTTTCCCCTCCTGGTCGGAACGAGCGTGTCGGCGCGAGTAAGAATGAACTGAACAACGGCGACAAGGATTCGATGCAGGATGGCGCGCTGCCTTGGTGTACCCATCACGTAGAGGGCGCTGATCTCCTTGGAGAAGGGGCTGATAACTACATCGAGTCCAGCAACAGGCGAGCGAACACGTCCGACACCCTGATGCACTTCGGTGTAATTCTGTACCTGCCCCAAGGGCTTGCCCGTTTGGGGGTGCTCGCCGCGCAGCACTGACTCAAACAATTGTGGGTCAACTGGCTCTCCAGGCGTCTGGCCGAGGTGTTGCCAAGCTTCACCATGTAGGAAGCTCTGCGAGACGCTGTTGGCGGAGTCGCGCATGTAGGACACGAGCTTCGCTGCAGCCTCCTGTTGGTAGCGGGCGTGCCTCACGGAGGCAGGTCCAATCGTGACGACCATGGGCTAGCTCTGCTCCTCCAACGGTTCAAGCCCGGCGTAGGACTGCACGAGGAATTCACGTGCAGCGGCACGAATCTCGTCGCTCGAGTCAGCAAGCAAGCTTCCAATCACAGCCTGAACAGCCAAGCGGTTGGCACGAGCGTGAGCTCGGGAGTGTTGTTCAAGTTGTGACAGGCGCTCTTGCACCTCGAGCACGAGCGGTGTTGCCAGCCCCCCCACCTCGGTCGGCGGGGAGGCCAGCGGCACTGGGTGACCATTGAGAGGTGTGCCCTCGAGCGAAGCAAACCCACGCTCGAGAAGCTCTGTCATCACTACGGTCACAGGGACGTTGCGCCGCGTGGCCAGGGCAACGCAGCGAGCCTTGAGATCACGAGGAACTCGACCCGAGAGGGTCTCTTTGGTCTCGCCGGAAGGGGTCACTGGTTGTCACGCCTGCGGCGAAGTTCCTCGAAGGGGTTGGTGCGGGTCGTCTTGCCATTGGTGTCAACACGCTCGACGAACGGTTCTGGGGCCTCGACGATGGCCACAAGCAAGTTCTCGTAGAGTTCTGCATATCTCGCAGTACGCCCATCGGCTGCTGCAAGCTGCGCTTTGATCCTGTTGCCGAACTCGACTCCAGTCCTGTAGTGCTCTTCGTAGAGCTCGATGTGCTCTTCGAATGCGGTGAGTAGTTCCTCGAGACGGTTGCTCATGCTGTCGTACTTCTTGGTCAGCGCATCAAGTCCGTCGCCGACCTTCGGCTTGGACTTGCTCGCGCTCATTCCGGTGGAAGCAACTGGGGAGGCAACTGTCGAGGCGTCCACGAGTCCAGTTGTTGATTCCGGCTTGCAGGCCACTGCAAGGCCGAGGAGCGCAACGATGACGATAGCGAGGCGAGAGAGACTCATCCCGACACCTTCTGGTCATCGAGGTTGCGGCGACGGCGCTCAAGGCGGACGGCCTCGAGTGCTTGCCTGTGCGCTTCTTTCCAGCTGCCCTGGACCTCGTGGACATAGAGCAATCCATTACGGAGAAGGTCCACGTCTTCTCCTAGCACGATGACGCCATCGGAAAGCCAGACGACCGCTTCCGCGTGGTCGGCGTACTGCGTCTCGATTGCAGCAAGCTTCGACTCCAAGCCCGCGGGGTTGAGACCCTTGTCTTGGTACGCGATGATTTCCTCGGCGATGAGGGCCGCCTCGATGCGAAGCGCTTCGACTTGGTCGGCAGTCAGGACATTTGCCAGGCGTGACCCATCGGCGTCGTTTATGGCCTTCTGTGCCATGGTTTCTACACGTGCGACAGCCACTGCGGCTTCGCGACGTTCGAGGTCCGCTTCGCGACTGTCCGCGCCGGAGCCAAGTGCGCTGCACGAAGCCAAGACGAGTAAGGCGAGGGTGATGATGTATCGGAACATGGTTGTCTAGATTGGTTCGGGTTGCATTGCTGGTCGGTTCCTCGAGTGGCACTTCGTGTGCTCTCGTGGCGCCGACCGTCGTTTAGAGGGGATTGAACGCCACCCCTCCACCTGGCGACTCGGGCGGCAAATCCTCGCCGTCCGTGTTCGGTGTGTCTTGCGCAAGAGGCTCGAGCTCGTCGAGCTCCGAAGGCTTCGCATCGGCAAACTCGCTGCAGTCGCACTCGGGGCGAGCGCCTCGAAAGCGCTTGATGCCTATGCCCGGTGCATCTGTGCCAGTGAAGACCAGCTGGTACGCCGGGGTCTCGCCAAGAAGAAGAGCAACGGCGTGCGAAGCGGCAGTCGCGGCCGTGAGCTCGCAGAGCATCGGATTGGACAGGGGACCATCGTCTTCCCCACACTCGGTCGAGTCGTACGAGCCTTCAGGCAAGGACGCTGCGTAACAAGCGAAGCACGCCGTCTGTTCGCCCAAGCCCGGCTTCCACCAGAAGCTCATGCCTTCGTTGGGACGCACTTCATCAGCCGAGACACCGCACGTTAGAAACGGCAGGCCACCTTCAGAAAGGCACCACTCCATCGCCGTGATTCGCGAAGCGTCGTTGTCGGTTGCGACAATGAGGAGGTCGATGTCGGGCGCAGCGAGCTTTCCCGAATCAAGCAACTCCTCGAGCGTACAAGGCCAGGCGATGACAGTTGAGCCACTTGCAGCGTCGCGAACAACCCCACGCGTAAGCACGTAGACCTGCTTGGTTCGAGGACGCAGGTAGGCTTTGGAAAGGCGTCCTCGAGACAGATTATGGATACGCAGCGCTTTTGGTCCCACCGCATGGGCCTCTCCGACTCCTGCCCGAACGAGCTCTTCGAAGATGGGACTTCCAAGCCCCGAAGGCCCAATGACGCACACGCGTGCGTTTCGAAGAACCGCCGTGTCAAACGGCAGGCGCTTGAGTGCCGCGCTCGAGCTCGAGAAGAACGGCGGTCTCGCAACTCGCACGTAGGGCCGGGTGCCCGAAGCGTTGGGAGCAAAGAAGACTCGAAGCTCTTGGGTGAGAGGGCGAAGCGCGCGCCCGAAGAAGCGCAAGCATGCGCGGATGTACGAGCTGAATCTCATGCGGCCCACCTACGGCGTTGAACAAGCGGACCTGTCGTGGACACCCCGTGCTCGTTGCACTTGGCGCGAACGAAGGCCAGGAACGCTGCGTGGAATGTGGCGATACTCGTGGCGGTGTGAGGCGAGCGCGCAGAGGGGTGCCAGTTCAAGCCACCTCCTCCCCAGCAGGCTCGAAAGCTCCCTTCGGACAAGCGGCCCGGGGAATCTACGTGCGCGATGAAGGCGCGACGCACGTGGTCAAACCGAAGCTCGTACTTGCTCGTTGAGAGCGGGCATGCAAGCTGACCACGCCAGTGTCCTTTCGCCACGAACTCGAGGCCTTGCTTGGCAGCCTCTCGGGCCTCTTCGGGTAGCACTTCTGGAATAGCAGCACCCACGGCAGGGCGTAGACTGGGAAGGTTGGGAAGGGTTGGTGTCAGACCAGGGGCGATGCGACGGTGCTGCTCATAGCGAGGACGGCTGAGCGTCTTCTCTGGCGGGAATAGGAACCAGCGCAGAACGCGGAGCGCCCAACGCGAAACAAGCAGAGAGGCGAACGCAATGAGCGCCAGAGCCGCGACATGGACTGCGAGCTTTGCGTAGGCCTCCTTGACACCGGACTCGTTCAACGCCTCCCCCACCACCGAGGTGGTTTGCATGTACAGCCCAGCAACCGAGGTGCCGAGTTCCGACACCGCGGGGCGATAGGCATCGACGAGCTCGTGAACGTCAGTCACCAGCTGAGCGCCCGCCTCCGAAAAGGCGGGACCCAGGGTCTCGCTGCAGAACAGTTCTGCAGCCTCAAGTGTGGTGACGGTTTCCATCGAACGACGCTGGTCTAGCCCGCCGGTAAAGCGCGTGTAATGCGAGCAACCTCGCCGCGAGGCAGGTCATCGAGCAGTGACTGGGCTGTGTCTCCGCCCTGAAAGATGGAGCCGCTCGGGGTCAGAAGGGCCGCCCCCCGGAGCTTGTTCGGGGGGAGAACAGAGGACATCAGCTCTTCAACCGTCTGCTTGCCAGCCGTGTCGAGGTTGTGGAAGCCGCCTTCTGAATCAGTGGCGGGGATGCTGCGTGCGTAGGCCATGGGAGTCTCCTGGGAGTGGGTGATGGGCCCCACCGTGGGACTCATTCCCCACTTGTACGCCATGGCGTGTAGGCTGACTACACGCCATGGCGTACAAATAGTCAGGCAACGGCCTAATCATCTACCTTCAAACCGCTTACAGCTCTCGAGTTCCTGCTATCTTGAGAGGGGGCAAGATGGGCGCCCCGTCTTCTTCCCGCCTAGGAATCTCGCACGGTGTGCGCCTTGCGGCTGAACGATGATTCCATCGGAAGAGGTTGCGGCTGGTGAGGAACGAGAGCGACGAGGCGGGCGAGCCACAGCAGGAACATTCAAGCCGGTAACCGAGGTCACGAACCACCTCGCTAAGACGCTTCGCCACCTCCTTGCGCTCCTCGTCTGAACCCAGAGGGAGCACAACAAGCTGGTCGAGCTCTTCCTGTACCTCGACTCGCTCCTGCTCGTGCAGAACTCTAAGGCGCTCCTGACGCGCTTTCAGAAGTCGGATAGACGCGCTCTCGAAGGCAGAGGTGGCCTCGAGGCCTGAATCCTCGTCGCGTTGCTCCTGTCCTGGCCCATCGACCACCGGCCCCCCACTCTGAATGGCCCCAATCAGTTCACGCCGACGCGCGAGAGTTAGGGGCCCTAGTTTCTCAATGGCCACCTTAACACTAGCGAATGCGCTAGTCATCCCCCCTGAGCCGAGCGCAATACGCTCCCTTGAGGCATAACGAGCGTAGCCAGACAATGCGGCGCCAAGTCGAGCTAGGGAGCCGACAGAACTCGAGCTTGTCGCGACATCAGCATCACTCCGGCGGTCCTCAACCTCTACCAAAGGGGAGTCTGCGGGCTGTCTCGATTTCATGCTCCTACTCCTTGGCGTGTCATTCCGCATGCTGGTCGTTGGAGTCCCCTGCGAGCCAACCAACCCCGCCGACGCTTCGGACACTAGCAGCACCGCAACGGTTTCCCTCTGCGGCGGCCGCTTCAAGCCCCGCAAAGTCTCGCTTTGCGCGAAGCAGCGTACTGACAAAACCTGCCAACCAGGCGTCGCCTGCTCCGACCTCGTCTTTCAGCTCGGTCATGGGAACACGGTCATGCGAAACTTCGACGCACCCGCGCTCGCTGGCAATGACGCAACCGGTCTCGCCCGTCTTCACCGCAATCGCCTCGCATTCAATTGCTTTCATTAGCTTGTCTGCGACGAGCATAGGGTCTTGCTTCGAATCGCCCTGAAGGCCGAGCAGGAGGCAAGCTTCATCGAGGTTTGGGGTCACGTAGCTCGCACACCGAAGAAGGGGTAAGAGCTGCTCAGGGCCTCGCCCCAGCCTCGACGATTCTTCAAGCAGAGTGACGTCGATGACCAATGGAGGAAGCTCGCCTCCATCTCGACTAGCACGCTCCCGAATAGCTTGAAGGACTGGGATTAGCTCCTCGATGTGCCCGTCGAGTCCCGGCATTGTCCCGAGGCCAACCAACAGAAGAGCATCGAATGGCGCAAGCTCGCTTGCAACACCGCTAACACCCTCAACAGTGAGCAGCTTATTGGCTCCTATGATGACGAGGTAACTAGGGTCGTCATCTGAGGTGAGGACGAAGCTGTGACCCGTCGAGAGCGTCGCACGGGGAGGTGTGAGATTTCGAACCCGTACGTCAAAATCAGTAAGTTCCGAGTGAAGGCTACGACCCGCGTCATCATGCCCAAGAGCCGTCAGAAGCGTAACTTCACAGCCGAGAGCTGACAGACCCGCTGCGACATTGCACCCGTTGCCCCCCATGAACACATCTAGCTCGTCAGAGTCGACAACTAGGCGCTGCCCAGGCCCCGGCCAATTCCGAAGAGGAAGGCCCTGCTTGCCACCAAGCAAGATGTCGAGGAACGCATTCCCTATGACGAGGATTCGGGGTCTATCGGCGCTAGCCATGGACGCTATGTCTCCTGGTTACGAGGTCAGTATTCATCAAAGGAACTGGAGGCGGAGGGCCAGCAGACTGAGCAGAGCGCGGAAGTAGAGCAGAGCAAGAACAGCTGAGAACGTCATACCTTTTGCACCCTTGCTGCGCAGGGTGCGGTTGGAATACTCCTAGAGCGTTGAATGCACGGGACTTGGAGCGCATACGGGGGCGCTTGCGCGGGGCCCCCGAATGCAGCGGCGCATACGCCAGGAGCGGAGCTCCGCATTCGCCTAGGCCCGAGAGAGCTGAGCGGCTCGGTACTGGAACGGTCGGGGGTCGTCAGACCTCCCCTCGACCGGACCGGTACGAGACGGGCTGCGCTCGTCCCAGTCACCACCAGCTGAACATCTCCTCCATCACCGGCGGCCCGCTTGCTACTGAGAGGGTCGGGTTGGCTACAGAGGGGGCTCCGTGGTGCTCGGTAGAGCTCCACGTTGAGAGGCTTCGCGTGTGCGTCCGTATACCGCCCGCGCATGCGGGCGATGCCGTACAGCACGACGGCGCTGCTTGCTTCGAACGGGATTGCCGAGGTGCTTGTCAGCACGTTCGGCGAGCATGACAAGAGCCCAGCGATGCCGCCCACGCTCGACAGTCGAGCCCGTTCATCTTGTAGGCAGTCCATTCCTAGATCTTACCGGAGGGAGAAGCATGAGAACAGGCATGTCCGACTCGGCTCTGATGAACCACCGAGAGTCCCTGCGAGAGCCAGCTCCAGTGTTGAATTGAGAACAACCAGCGGCTTAGGAGTCCGTCCTCTCGTGGCAAGTCGAGGGGTATTCGACCAGGCCACCACCCGATGGAACGAGAAGGAACCGAGGCGACTTGGAGCTGTATGCGGGCGCATTCACGTATGCGTTCTACCTTCTTTGATGTATGCATCTGTAGGCATATAAAGAACAACAAACGACGCTGATAGTGTGCGATCAGAGGGGCGTCATGAACAAACAAGACCACGTCATCATTGCACTCAGCAACGTGAAACAAGAGCTGGCTTCGATTGAATCGATCGACTACGCACGAGAAATTCGAAGCCGAGCCGAAGCGGTCCGCACTTACGCCAAGCAGGCTGGACTGTCGCGGGACATTATCAACCAGGTAGTAGAGATCCGGCTTCGTGCCGAACGGCGTGCGGGTGAGTTGTTGACCCAGAGCCGACGGCAGCGGCCGGGAGAATACCAACGGTCGCGGGCCGGGACCGTTGCGCCCAGCCTCTCCGAACTGGGCATCTCGAAGAGTCAGAGCTCGCATTGGCAGCGCCTTGCCCACGTCCCTGATCCAGCGTTTGAGGAGTTCCTTCAGGAGGCTAAGTCATCTGGCGCGGAGCTCACCGGATCCGCGGCACAGCAAATGGCCCGCCGATTCGAAGGAACGGTTGAAACGGCGGCGACTATCACTCGGGATGGAGAAGGGTCCCTGACCTGTCTCTCCGATCTAATTAATGCTGGGGAGCGATTCTCTTGCATCTACGCAGACCCACCGTGGCCGTACTCGAACCAAGGCACACGTGGCGCGACCGGTCGCCACTACCCCACGATGGATCTCGGTGAGATTGAAGCGCTACCAGTATCACAGTTGGCTGCAGATTCATGCCACCTGCATCTGTGGACGACTAATGGCTTTCTCTTCGAGAGCAAGCGAGTGATGGAGGCCTGGGGTTTCGAGTTCAAGTCCGCGATTGTCTGGGTCAAACCGCAGCTCGGTCTCGGGAACTTCTACCGCCTCGCGCACGAGTACCTACTCCTTGGAGTCCGTGGCCGCCCCACATTCAGGGACAAGGCGGTGCGCAGCTGGCTCGAGGTCAAGAGGGGGCGCCACAGCGCAAAACCCGCGGAGTTCCGACAGATCGTTGAGCGTGTAAGCCCAGGACCCTACCTCGAACTCTTCGCGCGAGAGGCCGCCAAGGGGTGGACTTCATGGGGCAACGAAGTGCTTGGGGAACCCGTTGGAGGTGATGGCTATGACAACAAGTGAACTTGGACTGGCGAAGCTGCTGGAGTCATTGCTCCGAAGTCACCTTGGGGAACTCGAGCGGCGACTTGAATCCCTGGAGAGGCGTGAACACTTCGATCGCTCGGGTCCTCCCACTGGAGTGGAGGCGTTGCCCCAGCAGAGCCTCCTCCTTCGTGCCCGTGAAGCAGCAAGCCTGATGACCCTCTCAGAGCGCAAACTCTGGGAGTTGACCAACCGTGGCGAGATCCTAAGCGTACGAATCGGTCGCGCAGTGCGGTACGACCCAGCGGACCTGCGAGAGTGGATTGAGAGCAACAAGCGAAGCGGTGGTATCTGATGGCATCCCTATACAAGAGACAAGGTCGCGGCGCGTGGATCATCCAGTATGTGGACGGAGCTGGACGGCGAGTCCAGCGTTCGTCGCGGACAACGGACAAGCGTGCAGCTGAGAGAATCGCGGCGAAGCTCGAGGCAGATACTGCCCTCCGGCGAGACGGCGTGATCGATGCTCGCGTGGATCAACGTGCAAAGGCACAGGCGATTGGGCTGCCCAACCACCTGGACGAGTACTTCCATCAGTGCGAACAAGCCGGGCAAGCGAGGCGCCACATCGTCAACAAGCGATCACACCTGGTTGGCTTCGTTCGGGCCTCAGGAGCCGAACGGATCACGGACTTCGAACCTTCATCCCTTCGGCGGCATCTCTCGACACTTCGCGAAAGCCGTTCAGCAAGGACTGCGAATTCGGTTCGCTCCTCATGCGTCGCTTTCATGTCATGGTGTTTCAAGAACGGGTTCGTTGTGGAGAACGGCTTGGTGTCGGTCCCCAAGTTCAACGAAGAAGTGGACAGGCGCCGTGAAAGGCGGGCTCTGACTACGGATGAACTCGATCGCCTACTTGTCGTCGCTCGAGAGCAGGACCGTGTGAACGGCGACAGATGGACTCCTCGAGCTGTCATCTACACTTTCGCCGCGCTCACGGGCCTTCGGCGCGGCGAGATGAAGAAGCTCCTCTGGGGGGACGTTGACCTCGAGCAGGGTCACGTTGTAGTGCGGGCCAGCATCGGCAAGGCACGGCGTGATGATGCCGTCCCGCTTCATACGGATGCCGTCGATGCCCTGCGTGGGGTTCACAGTGGCGAGACTCAGCCGTCGGATCCCGTCTTCCGGACGATGCCGACCATCAGGACCATCTACTCAGATCTCGAGCGTGCCGGGATTCCGAAGCAAGATGCATCCGGGCGCTGGGCCGACCTGCACGCTCTCCGAGCGACTCTTGGAACGAACCTGGCAAGGCAAGGAGTGGCTCCGCAGATCGCGCAGCGAATCATGCGGCACAGCGACTACAAGACCACCCTCCGCCACTACACGGCCCTCACGGTTCAGGATGCTGCTGTGGCGATCGCGAAGGTTCCAGGCGTCAAGGCATCGGAGGGACCTGAAGATGACTCCAATTCAGACACGGACCAATGTCAGCGGATATGTCAGCTGACTCCGCACGATTCGGTGCGAACGGACGCGACACCTTGCGTGCCAGGGACCTCCGAAGAGAATGCACCAACTGGCCGTAACCCCTTGAGTCCAACGGGTTCAGGCGACTCCATGCGTGCTGGTGCGGCTCCACGCGCCAAGGACGCGACCGACGCCCTGGTGCCCGCCCCTCAGCTTCCCAAGCTGAATGTCGAGGGTTCGAGTCCCTTCGGCCGCTCCAATCTGCCCTGAGGGGTGTGAACACCGATGGGAGCGGGCCAGCGTACGGGGGCGACGTTACCCGAGGCGCGCGAGCGAGGCGGGCGCGCCGTCCGGCGGCGGGGTCGACGCTCCTTGCAGCGTCGGGCGCCATCCCGATGGGTCCTGGCGGTCTGCCCCATCGTCGCAGGCAGCCTCTGCGGGGAATGAGCCTGGGGGCGACGGGGCAGAAGGAAGCAAGAGGCGAGTCCCTCTGGACCGGTGGCCCACCAACGAGCGAGCCTCCCGCTGGATCACTCCTCGGGGTCTCTGTTCGCGAGCCGGTCGTTGAGCCAGGCCTTCGCGAAGCGCCAGTCGCGTTCGACCGTGCGCTCCGACATGTCGAGGACCTCGGCGACCTCCCTCGTGCTGAGGCCGCCGAAGAAGGTGAGGGTGACCACCTCGGCGCGGCGCGGATAGACGCGTTCGAACTCCGCGAGGACCTCCTCGACCGCGAGCACGTCGTCAGTCGGCCCATCACAAGAGAGCTCCGCCGCCGTGTCCTCACCGACGCGCCGGAAGTGGCCGCCGCGCTTGAGGCTACTCTTGCGCTGTAGGTGGTCAGCGACGATGTCGCGCATGGCGCGGGCGGCGGCGCCGAAGAAGTGTGCGCGGCCTTCCCAGCCCGGGTCGGTGGTGCCCACCAGACGCATGTAGGCGTCGTGCACCAGTTCCGTCGCCTGCAGTGTCTGACCAGGGCCGAGCCGGCCCATGCGCGCGGCGGCGAGCTTGCGGAGATCGCTGTAGAGGAGCGGGAGGAGCTGCTCGGCCGGCTGTCTCTCGCCGGCCTGGAGCGCGCCGAGGATCCGGGTCACCTGGGCGGGCGCGCCGTCGGACGGGGGGTCGACCATGGGTTCAGCCTACGGCCCGGGGGTGATCCTGCGGCCCGGCCGGACGCCGCGGGCGGAGCCGAAGAACGTCGGAGGGTGGAACTCGCGCGCGAAGGACGTGGCCTCCCAGGAGAGGTGGCGGAAGCTCCCTCCCCGGTACGAATGGCGGAGGTCGCTCGTCGAGGCAGGCGACGGATCCCGGGGGATGGGACCGCCCGGCTCGCTCGCGGGGTAGGGCGCGTAGGCGTCGTCGCACCACTCGAGAACGTTGCCGTGGACGTCATGGATACCGAACCGGTTCGGATCGCCGCTCCCGACCTCCCAGTGGACGGTGCTCTCGTCGTCGTAGTCCGGCTCGTAGCGGCCCCACTGCTCGAAGCCCTCCTCCTTGAAGTGCTGGTCCCGCAGGTTGGCGGCCCCCAGGAGGGAGGCCGGCTGGTCGGAGCCCGTCGAGAAGCGCGTCTCGGTCCCGGCCCGGGCCGCGTGCTCCCACTGGGCCTCGAGCGGGAGGCGGAGACCGGCCCGGCGCAGCCACGTGTCGCAGTCCCGCCACGACACCTGCTCGACCGGATGCAGGAGCGAGCCCTCGTCCCCGTCCTCCCGCCAGGCGCTCCGCCACTCCTGCCCGGGCCGCGCCCCGTAGGCGCTGGGGTCGTCCCCGGTCAGCCGCCCCCACTGCCCCTGGGTCATCTCGTACTTCGAGATGAAGTACGGCGACAGCTCGACCTCGTGCCTGCGCAGGAAGGCCTCCCTCGCTTCCCTCCCCGTCCAGTCCATCTCCGTCCCCATCCAGAAGGTCGCGCCGGGGATCAGGACGAGGACGAGCGCGGTGTTCTCGGTCAGGACGAGCTTCCGCTCCGCATCCCGGGCGGGCGGCTCCCCGGTCATCAGGTGGGCGAACTCCCACAGCCCCGAGTCCTTGTCCCGTCCCAGGGGCACGAGCCCGATCTGCGGCGACAGCTCGAGGTCCGGGTGGGCCGACCACGCGTCGGCGTACTCGCCCCCCTCCGCGAACCCGGCCTGCATGCTGCGCGCGAACGCGAGCCGCTTCGGCACGCTCCACCCGAACCCGGCCGCCACGGCGTCCTCGGCGAGCAGCCCGGCCCGCAGTCGCTCCGCGCCCGCGATGGCCTTCTCGATCGCGTCGTGCTCGCGCTGGCGGGCCGGCTCGCCGAAGCGCCAGCCCTCGGCGCCGGACACGTGCGGGAGTGCGTCCTCGCGCAAGGTCGCCAGCAACTCGTGGAACTCGGGAAGCCGGTCCACGACGTCACCCGCGCGAGCGATCCAGTAGTCCATGTCCTCGATCCGGTCCGGCAGCGGGGGCCAGAGCTCGGACGCCTCTACCTCGAGGCCGACGACGCGCTCGGCGTCGATCGCCGCGCGGGCGATGCGCTCGCTCCCCCCCGCCTCGAGCCGGCCCAGGACGATGCCCGTCGCCGCCACACCGGCCGCCACCAGCGCCACGGCCCCCGCCGCGACGGCAAGCCGGTTGCGCCGCACGAACTTGCGCGCCCGGTAGGCGAGGGATGGCCGGCGCGCGAGCACGGGCTCGTGGGCGAGGTGGCGGCGCAGGTCCGCTCCGAGCTCGGAGGCCGAGGCGTACCGGCGGTCGGGGTCCTTCTCGATGGCCTTCAGGCAGATCCAGTCCAGGTCGCCGCCGAGCTGGCGTACGAGAGTGCGCTCGTCCGTTCCGCGCAGCGGCGCGATCGACGAGGCGGTGTCCGTCTCGCGTCGCAGTCGCACGCTCGGCGTCGGCGGCTCCTCCTCGCGGATCGCGCGCTGCACGTCGGCCAGCTGGGTGTGCTCGAAGGGCAGGAGCCCGCTGAGGAGCTGATAGAGCACGACGCCCAGCGAGTAGATGTCCGAGCGTGTATCGACGTCGACGCCGGTGGGGTCGGCCTGCTCCGGGCTCATGTAGGCGAGCGTACCCACGACCTGGCCCAGCAGCGTCTGCAGTGAGTTTTTGGCCAGACGGCCCGTCGTGGCCCGCGCCACGCCGAAGTCGATGATCTTCGGCAGGGCGTGACCCTCCTCCCCGGCCACCAGGATGTTCGACGGCTTGAGGTCCCGGTGCACGACGCCCTTCTGGTGCGCGTGCTGAACGCCCTCGCAGACGCCGAGGAAGAGCTCGATCCGGGCGCGCGTGGAGAGCGTGCGCCGATCGCAGTACTCGCTGATGGGCTCGCCGCGGACGTACTCCATCACGAAGTAGGGCCGCCCCGCGTCGCTGGTGCCGCCGTCGAAAACCTGGGCGATGGCCGGGTGGGACATGCGTGCAAGGGCCTGACGCTCGGCCTCGAAGCGCGCGATCACCTGCGAGCTGTCCATCCCGGTCTTGATGACCTTCAGCGCGACCTGGCGCGCCACGGGCTCGCGCTGCTTGGCGGCGTAGACCTCCCCCATGCCGCCCTCACCGATCTTCTCCTGGAGTTCGTAGGGTCCGATGCGGGTGCCCTCGAGCGACAGGGCCGTGAACCTCGTCTGCCCGAGCAAATCCTCCCCGGCCAGGCCGGCGAGCAAGCGCGCCAGCTCCCCGCGCAGGGCAGCGTTGGACCCGCACTCCCGATCCAGGAAAGA